>CAZWJY010000238.1:2303-2517 GCA_964634335.1 uncultured bacterium | reverse complement strand
CCCCCTGGCAAGGAAGACTCCATCACTGTTTATATAACCCATCCTGGAGACCCTGAACCCTCTGATGATACCCTTGTAAGCTTTGTCAAAACAGTATCAGATGTAGGAGTCACTGCTGCCCTTTATCCTGGAGATAGGGATACTGTATATGTAGATACCACCTATTATCCCACAGTAGAGCTCACCAACTTCACCCCTGGACCCACAGGGGATT
>CAZWJY010000238.1:1021-2293 GCA_964634335.1 uncultured bacterium | reverse complement strand
GGATTTCCCCATATCTTGCGTGATCACGGACGAGACCACCATGCATACGGTTTATGTCTCAAATGAGACAGCTCCGAGTCTTGATGGGGATGCCAAAGAGAATTTCTCCTTCTCAAAGCCCTGGATACCTACTCAGGAGGATGCGGGAAAGGAGTTCTCCCTTACAGTGGGGATAAGTGTGCCAGAAGACCAGAACCCAAGAAACGATACCCTCACATGGCTTGTCTATTGCATCTCTGCAGGTCTTTTAGATGTAGGTGTGGTCTCTATAGATATGCCCTCTACCGTCTATTCTGGGACAAGTATAACTCCAAAGGCCACGGTTAAGAATTTCGGGGGAGTAAAGGCAAGCTTCGATGTAGAATGCACCATAGAACCAGGAGGATACAGGGATGTAACGACTGTAACAGACCTGGATACAGGTGCCACTTTTAATCCGGAGTTCTCCCCCTGGGAACCAGAAGCTGTAGGGACCTACACAGTTGTGGTGAAGACCCTACTTTCAGGAGACCAGAAACCTGAAAATGACTTGGATACTACATACATAGAGGTAACAGGGATTGCTGAGAAAGAGAGGGGTCTCTCCTTTAAACTCTCTGTCAATACCATCTCCCCTGTGCCTGAAATCTCCTATTCCATCCCCTATTCCACTAAGGTCTCTCTTGCTGTGTATGACATAACAGGAAAACTCGTAAAAAATCTCGTTACTGGTAAATCTTCCCCTGGTCACTACACCATCCCCTGGGATGGTAAGGATATCTCCAATGGTATCTATTTTGTGAAACTTGTAACTCCTGATTATAAGGCCACGAGGAAGTTTATAATCTTCCATTAAAGTAGATAGAGGGGCGGGCTTTGCCCGCCCCTTTTTAGTTATCTTGACTTCTTAAAGAATTAGCCTAAATTGAGATATATGAGGATAGGAATTCCCAGGGGCCTTCTCTACTTCCGATACGGTAAGTTCTGGGAGAGGTTCTTCTCTTACTTGGGAATAGAGGTAGTGGTATCACCTGAAACCAATAAGGGTATTGTTGAAATGGGAGTTAAGCATATCTCCTCAGAGATATGCTTTCCAGTAAAGGTCATTATGGGGCATATCCAATGGCTTCTAAATAGGGTAGACTGGATATTTCTCCCGAGAATGGTATATCAGGAGAAGGGATGGTATGGATGTCCAAAGATGATAGGGATAGCAGATGTGGCAAAGCTATACTCTTCAAATATTCTCTCTCCCTCTATAAAGGGAAATTTCTTCCTCCCCCATTTTAATAC
>CAZWJY010000238.1:662-1011 GCA_964634335.1 uncultured bacterium | reverse complement strand
GCCTATCCTGGATGGTCTGAAGAGAGAGGGGGCTATAGTATATACCAAGGAGATGCTCCCTCAGAGGATCCTCCTTTCTTATGATAAAGGGGCAGATAGGGTTCACTGGGTTTATGAAAGAGAACTCTATAATGCCTTTAAATACTACCTTCCTAAGGTAGATGGGTTCTGCCAGGTCCTTGCCTTTGGATGTGGTCCGGATTCTATGGTAGGGGAGCTTATGCTCAGGGAGGCAAGGGATAATTCCAAACCCTTTCTCAACCTCCTCTTGGATGAACACACATCTCCCACAGGACTTCTCACGAGATTAGAGGCATTTGTAGATATCCTCAAGAGACATTGATAGCAA
>CAZWJY010000238.1:0-652 GCA_964634335.1 uncultured bacterium | reverse complement strand
AGCTTCCCCCATATGGGTTATAGCGGATATGCCTTTAAGGACTTCTTAGAATACTTAGGGGGTAAGGTCCTCCTCCCTCCTCCTATCTCTAAGAGGACCATAGAATTGGGAGTAAAGTTCTCTCCAGAGACTGCCTGCTTCCCTTTTAAGATAACCTTAGGAAACTCTATTGAAGCTATAGAAAGGGGGGCAGACACTATCTTTATGGCTGCTGGTGCAAGGAGGTGCAGATTTGGGTTCTACCACATCCTCCAGGAGAGGATACTCAAGGACTTAGGCTATAAATTCAAGATGTATCCTGTGGACCAGTATAGTGGGATGGAATTTGCTCTGAGATTCCTACCCAGATTATTCAGGGTTTCTGTAGAGAAGTCTCTCTATGCCATATCTCTCCTATTTAGGAAGACGAGACTCATAGAGAGGTTTGAGAATCTCTTAAGAAAGGCAAGGGCCTTCGATTTTCCCCTATCCCAGAGAGGGGAGAGGAGAGGGATAGAAATCATCCAGGAGGCTAAGAATGGAAGGGAAATCGCAGAAGCAGAAAGGGAACTGGAGGAGCTATTAAGGGTAAAAACAGAAAGGTGTATAAGGATAGGACTCGTGGGAGAGATGTTCTTTATGCTTGACAGTTTTGCCAATAACGAGATAGAGA
>CAZWJY010000237.1:0-2518 GCA_964634335.1 uncultured bacterium | reverse complement strand
TCATCGGCACTGGCTATGTGGGTCTTACCACAGGTCTGGGCTTTGCCGAATTGGGGAATAGGGTCATCTGTGTAGATATAGATAAAAACAAGATTCAAGGCTTAAAAAATGGTATAATCCCTATCTATGAAAAGGGGATGGAGGAGTTATTGAAAAAGAATAGGAAGAGAATCTCTTTTACTACAAATCTGAGAAAGGCAGTAAAAGAATCAGGGGTAATCTTCATTGCAGTAGGGACCCCGGCTAAGGATACAGGAGAGGCAGACCTATCCCAGATAATAGATGTAGCCCAGAATCTGAGAGATGCCATAGATAGCTATAAGGTAATAGTGATAAAGAGCACAGTCCCGGTAGGGAGCGTGGAGCTTATAAGGGATATCCTATCCAAAAAGAAGAGAGAGGGGAAGGATTTTGACTTAGTGGTAAACCCAGAATTTCTGCGCGAAGGTGATGCTGTCTATGACTTCTTCCATCCCTCAAGGATAGTAATAGGGACCAATAGCCGTCGCGCAGCAGATATACTTCTGAAACTCTATAAACCCCTAAACTCTCCTACCTTAATAACCTCTCCTATCGATGCCCAGATGATAAAATATGCAGCCAATGCCTTCCTTGCCTCCAGAATCTCCTTCATAAATGAGATTGCCACCATTGCAGAGAGAGTAGGAGCAGATATAAAGAATATTGTAAAGGGGTTGAGTTATGACCCAAGACTTGGTCAGGGCTATCTATCCCCAGGAATAGGATTTGGAGGTCCCTGCCTTATAAAAGACCTGAAAGCCCTTATCTCCATTGCCCAATCAAGAGACTATGAACCAAGATACTTAAAATCTATACTGGATAAGAATGAGGAACAGATGAAGTCCATAGTAGTAAAAGTTAAAAAGGCATTGGGAGGAATCCTCTATGGAAGAACCCTTGGAATATTAGGACTCTCCTTCAAACCATATACAAAGGATGTAAGGAACTCCCTTGCTATGAGGATAGTAGAACTGTTAAAACTTGAGGGAGCTAAAATAAAAGCCTATGACCCCATAGCAATGGATGAGGCGAGGGGATTAATCTCTGATATAGAATACCTGAAAGACCCTTATGATTTAAAAGAGATAGACCTGCTTTTGATCTTAGTAGGCTATAAGGAGTTTAAAGACCTGGATTATGCGAAAATAAAGAGAGGGATGACAAATCCCATAATCATAGACGGAGTCAACCTCTTAGACCCTGCCCAGATGAGATCATCAGGATTCATATATAAAGGAGTAGGAAGATAAAAAGTAAAAGAACAAAGGGAAAAACTAAAAATTTGGAGGAGAGGACTTTTGCCTTTGCAGTAAAAGTCATTCAATTTCTAAAGAGCATTAAGTATTCAAAAGAGAACGATGTGATAAAATATCAGCTGGCAAAATCTGCAACTTCAATCGGAGCAAACTATGAAGAAGCCCAAGGAGCGTTTAGTAAAGAAGACTTTTCCTATAGAATTGGCATTTGCTTCAGAGAAGCCAGAGAGAGCAACTATTGGCTGCGTATCATCAAAGCCATCAATGTTTCAAATAATGAAGATTTAAATTATCTCCTCCAAGAATCGAGCGAACTTAAAAGTATCTTTGGAAGTATGATGAAGAAACTTCACTACCGTAATGATGTTTAATACCTTTATCCTTTACCCTTCATCCTTTATCCTTTATCCTTCCCTATGACCTACCTTATAACAGGATGTGCCGGTTTTATAGGTTCCCATCTGGCAGAGAGACTTGTGAGGAAAGGGGAGAAAGTCATAGGTATAGACTCCTTCACCCCCAACTATTCCCGTTCCATAAAAGAGGAGAATTTAAAATGGCTTAAGACCCAGCCAAACTTTACCTTCTATGAATCCGATCTCCTCACCTTCAATCTGAACTCTATTGCTCCATTGCTTAATGGCTCCATAACCATCTTCCATCTTGCCGCCTATCCCAGTGTTCGGGCAGGATGGGGTGAGGACTTTGAGACCTTTGCAAGGAATAATATCTTTGCTACCCAGAGGCTCTTGGATTGGGCAAAGGATAAGGATATCAAAAAATTCATCTTCGCCTCCACCTCCTCTATCTATGGGGATACCCAGAAACTCCCAATGATAGAGGAAGACCCATTAAACCCAGTCTCCCCTTATGGACTCACAAAACTGGCAGCAGAAAAACTATGTCTCATCTACCATAAATACTTCAACCTGCCTATAGTAGTCTTAAGGTATTTCACTGTCTATGGACCCCGCCAGAGACCTGATATGGCATTCCATAAATTCATAAAAGCAATAATTGAAGAGAAGGAACTTGAGGTCTATGGAGATGGAACCCAGACAAGAGACTTTACCTATATAGACGATATAATAGATGCAACCATAGCCAGTGAGAATGCACCAGCTGGAAAGATTTTTAATATAGGAGGAGGGGAGAGGAGGGTATTAAATGAAGTAATCCATCTATTGGAGGATATTATAGGAAAGAAGGCAAAAATCAAATATACCCAGCCCCAGAGAGGA
>CAZWJY010000236.1:0-2523 GCA_964634335.1 uncultured bacterium | reverse complement strand
TTTTGAAACCTATTAGAGAGATATGTTCTGAATTTAAGGAGAAGTCTATCTTATTATGAAATTCCCCACTACCCACAGGATAGAAACTGAGGGTAACAGAGAGAAGACTCTCGGCATGGGGAATGATGAAAGTGGTGTCTAATCTCTGGGTATAACCAGGGGAGAACCTCTTCCATATCCATAATAATCCCCCTCTGGCAGGATTCTCTTCGTCCCTTTCTAAATGGAAGATAGCAGGCACGGATTTAATGAGCCGAGTGGGTTTTGAGTCTACTTTCAATATTTCCATTCTCTTCCCTTTCTCTCCTCCCCAGGTGAGCCAGTAGCAGTTGTATCGGGTATAAGGGTTACCAATGTATTTCCCTTTTAGATAATCCCACCCCTCCACTGGATGTCCATAGAAGAGGATATAGTCCCTCTTATCAAAACTCCCATCCCCATCTCCATATACATAGATAGGGACTTCTACCATACTATCTGGATAACTTTCTGTAGGAGTGAACCTCCCTATATTAAAGACCTTAAAAGTGTTGGGGTCTATTAGGGAAGGATTTAGTCCCAGTTTCTTTAAATCCTCGTATCCTACCTTATAGATTCCCTGTTCTTCTATCTCCATTTTTACCCAATCCTTGGTCTTATGAAAGGGAGTTTTTATCTGAGGAAGGGGTGGAGAACCTCTCCAATCCTTACACTCTTCATAGTTGGCTATGAGCCTCTTATACGCCCCTTCCCAGGGGTTCCTCTGGGGAGATATACGAGGAGGAGAGGAGAACCTCAGTCTATAACGGACCTCTCTATATAATTTCACTTCCCTTTTATAGGGGTTATACTGAATAGGAGATATTCTTACCCTTGCCACTCTTATATTCCTGAACCATCCTATGCATTCTATACTCACTACCCTCTCAGGGTAGAATCTGTCTCTCTTATATACCTCTGCCTTTTTATATTCGCCTCCCCAGGGACTTTTTGGGCATGGCATAACTTCCACTCCCTTTATCACCTTGTACTCTGTTGGGATAATCTCTATCTCTATCCTTCCTTGCTGAGGGATTCCCAGGAATACCTCTCTACCCTCTATATAGGGAAAGCCAGGGGATGGAGGGATGCCTCCCTGGATATGAAATCGAAGGCCTTGGGGCAGGGTATCCACCCTTAACCCTGAGACTTGGTAGGAAAAGGGAGGGCTTTCCAGGCTTAATATTAGAGAGAAGATAAGGAGGATCAAATTTTTTCGGCTTCCTCTATAAGCATTATGGGAATGCCATCCTTTATAGGATAGGCCAGTCTGCACTTTTTACAGATTAACCTCTCTTTCTTCTTATCGTATATGAGCTCCCCCTTACACTTAGGGCAGGCGAGAATTTCAAGCAGTTTCTTGTCTACCATATTCCACTTTGGGCAATGTAAGCCTCTCTTCTAATACATAGTAGAGGGAACCAAAAGAGAGATAACCGAATCCTGCAGTGTAAAGAAGAAGGAAGGGAACGATGAGGAGCTGCCAGGTCTCTATGGCATAGAAGGTGGTTCCTATAAGATAGAGGGTCATAATAAATTCCAAAAAGGTAGAAGCAGTAAGTTTATGTTTGTATCTTTTTCTCTTAAGGGAACCTCTTTTTCCTTCTATCCCAAACTTGGGGGTCCTTATGAACTCAGAGGGTTTACCCATCAATCCCTCAATTACTGCCCAGGTAAGGGATACGGATAATCCCATCCCAAAGGCAAGGATAAGGAGGATATAAAGGCTCCTCTTCTTCCAATTGGGATACAGAGCCCTCTGGGCAATACTATACATAATAGGATAAGCAAAGACTGCTACAGTGAAGAAGGAGGCAATAATAAAATAGTTCCTGTATCCGTATTCCACCTTTATAATAAGGAGGGGGAGGAGGAAGATAGCCAGACCCCAGAGCATAGGGTAAGCGAAATGGCTTGTCAGGTGGATAAAGGCCTCGTATTTTGCTGCAGGTTTTAAAGGAGAGCTCAGTATCCTCCCTAAGAGTTTCTTTGCCGACTGGACAGTCCCTTTTGCCCATCTATACTGCTGGTTCTTAAATCCATTTATATCCACAGGAACTTCGCAGGGACAGACGAGGTTAGGAAGGAACACGATCCTCCATCCCTTGAGCTCGGCCCTGTAGGAGAGATCTAAATCCTCTGTTAGGGAGTCTGTGTGCCAGTTGCCTGCATCATAGATGGCTTCCTTTCTCCATATGCCTCCTGTCCCATTAAAGATGATGAAGAGCCCATTTCTGTATCTCATCTGCTGTTCTATATAAAAATGGCCATCCAGGGCCACGGCCTGAGCCTTGGTAACAGGAGAATAGTCGTCATTAAGATGTCCCCATCTACCCTGAACAGCAGCTACCCCTTTCTTGAAATAGGGTAAGGTCTTTAAAAGAAAATCAGAAGGGACTATAAAGTCTGCATCAAATACAGCTACATACTCTCCCTTTGCAGTCTTTAAGCCTTCCTTTAGAGCCCCTGCCTTAAAACCCTCCCTCGTTTCGCGATGGATGAGCT
>CAZWJY010000235.1:0-2533 GCA_964634335.1 uncultured bacterium | reverse complement strand
ATATTCTCCGGTAGCCACGACCTCGGGCTCTGCACCTATAACGGGGAGTGCCATTGCACCCAAAAGGAAGATTACTCCTATCACTTTTATTGTTTTTTTCATTATAACCTCCTTTCAAGTTGAGACTCCCCTCATAGAGCCGAATATGACCAATTCGGTCATTCGGCTCTTCAGAAATACATCTCTCGGGTACAGGACGATACTTCACTTGCTGATAGAATCTTTCAGCCGTCGTATTGCCCCTTATCCTATAATATCGGTAGTCTCCTGAGAGCTTTTTTGTAAGCATCTCCCACATACCAATTTGGACCCACCGCTCCTGGTCTTATCGCAGGAGTGCGTAAACCCAAGAAAATCAGAAATTGCCACCTTCTCCTCCGTGGAAATTCATACCCCACCATACCTTATACTATAGGGTAATTAGGCAAGCTTGTCAAGAGTCTCCCTATGAGCCATAGGGCATATCCTTGCATCCTTCTTATAAAGGACAGCAAGGAGAGGATAGCTATTCTATAAGAAACAGAAGAATAGGTAGAGGGATTGCCCAGTCTATTACTATATCTGTTACAAAGCCAAGACTTATAAATGGGGAGGAGAGGTCTATCTTAGGAGGATTCATCAGTCTTGCCCCATCCTTTAACTTCCATCGGCTTATCTTATAAGGGGAATAGAAGTATCCACCCTTTATATCCATATAGAGGTGGTGGAAGAGAGGAAAGATAACCTCCCCTGCTATGGAGAAGGTAAAGTTGGCTATATAGAGCTCTGAAGTTCTGGAAGGGTTATCCAAGAGACTGTCCAGAGAAACATCGGAGAGCAGGGGAATAAATTTGAGAGAGATATCCCTACTTCCTGCTCCTAAGAATACCCTTGTCTTGATTCTCTTAAAAATGGGGATGGAGTATCCTCCTTCTACCATAGCCGATTTACCTACTGCTTTTATAGATAGACTTTCGCTCTTTACCGTTGATTTCCATCTAAACCCAGAAAGCCCAAAGATCAGCCCGTTCTCATAATAGTATCTCCCTCCATACTCTAAAGGGTTCTCAGGGATAGAGAGACCTTTAGATGCCAGAGTGCTGTTTAACTCTTCTATTTGGTATCTCCCCATCCTTATCCCAAACCCTATATACTCACCAGCGAAGAGGGGAAAACCTGCTACTATTAAGCTTAAAATGTGCTTTACCATTTTATACCTCCTTTCTGAAGATTTCCCTTAAATTTTTTAGTGGAAGAGGGTCTATCTCCTTCTCCTCTTATACTCTCTCTCATATTTCCTCTACTTCTCCAAGTTCCTCTTCCGCCATTCCCTGTGGTATCCTGGGTGCCTCTCTTTCCATTCCTTATAGTAATTCGGATGGCATTCCCATTTGATAGTTCTCTTGAGCTTTACTTATCTTCCTGAGTAGAGTACCCACATCATATATAGATGCAAATATAATCCTCTGCATGACCAGATTGGTCCCTCCTGAATTGGGGCTTGCATAAATTTCCACTCTTTCTCTTTATAAGGTTGGTATGCATATCCTATCTTAAGACCGACACCTATACGTTTCTTAATTGTAAAAAGAAAGTCTGAAGAAGAACTTAATATAGGAAATGCATAACTTGAGAGTTTAGAAACCTGAGGTTGAGTAGTAAAAATAGAGTCAAATGGAATGCTTTTAGGAGTTATAAATTCTAAATAGTGGTCTCCCCCTCCTAAACCTATAGAGAGAGTAATATGCAAAAATGGATGGAGACAAAAAGTATAGTAGAATTCTCCTATATACAAAATGTAGGAAGATTCTATCTTCCATTTCTCAGATTCTGAAACGCTGGAAAGTTGAAACCACCGTCCACCAACACCCAGATGATTCTTCTGCTTCACACTGAATCCTATTCCCCCTTTTCCAATATACTCTCTATTTAAAATAGGCATATTATATGCCTTTAATTTTTTATTAATATTTTCTACTTCAAAACACCCCTGATTAAAAAAATCCCAATACCATTCTACCCTGGTAGTATTTCCTACTAAGGAATAAAGAGAAAGAATCAATCCTATATTCATAGGGATACCTTATTCTTTTCTCTTTTTCTTAGCCTTTATGATTTTAGCATTGCCTACAAGAGCAGAGAGAACATTTTTGTCAAAGAAAGCAGGGTCTTCGTCAGGGGCTTGGGGAAAATGCATTGTGAGCTTGCAAGATAGACAATCTTTTGAAGAACAGATGAAGGTAGCTTTTCCAAACTTGATAACTTTTAGAAGACCTAAGTTCTCCAGAGTTATCTTCTTTCCGCATACCTCGCATTTTGCAGACTCCAGATTTATCCCATTTTCTTCAAGAATTTTTGATTTTTCTTTAGGATTAGCAAATTTAACGACAGGAACTCTCTTACCCCCTCTTTCCAGCCTTTTATGACGAGATATTACCTTTAATCCTGCTGTCTCTTCAGCCATACCCACACCTCCTCATAAAAAGATTAACAAAATAAGATAAGATGTCAATAGGGGAAAGAGACTGCAGTTATTAGATGTGATGGAGGTTCT
>CAZWJY010000234.1:0-2535 GCA_964634335.1 uncultured bacterium | reverse complement strand
GCTTCATAAGGGGGTTGACATTTCTATTAGAATGTATAAACTTTAGAAAGGAGGTAGTATGAATTGGCGGAAAGGGATATCAATATTGGCTCTTCTGGGGAGCCTTGTTTATGCTCAGGAGGTTAAAAGCCCGGGCGCTGTCTTTCTTATGATATGGCCTGGCTCAAGACCCACCTCCTTAGGAGGTGCCTTTACAGCTATAGCCAATGATGCCCTGGCTACCTATTATAACCCTGCAGGCTTAGGGTTTATGGACTCTACTGATATATCCCTTATGCATTGCAACTGGTTACCAGGGCTATGGAAGGATATGTACTACGAGTTTTTAGGAATCGCAAGACCTATAGAGAAACGCGGGACTATTGGGTTTAGTGTTATCTATCTTACTACAGGGAAGACACCTGTAACAAACTCTCAAGGGGTCAATTTAGGAGAGTATACCACTTTTGATATAGCCCTTGGTCCATCTTATGGCTTCAAGGTCTTTAAGAATATGAGTATAGGACTCACAGCAAAATTTATCTACTCCTTTCTTATTCCACAGTGGGTTATAAAGAAGATGCCTGAGCTTGGTATTGAGAAGGGTGGAACAGGCAAGACCTGGGCAGCAGACCTTGGTGTGCTCTACAAGCCTTCTCCTCAACTCTCCTTAGGGATGGCTCTGCAGAATATCGGTCCGGGGATCTCCTATGTAGAAGGGGGAGAGACCGACCCTCTTCCAAGAATGTTGAGGCTGGGTTTAAAATATAGACCCTTCCATTCCCGTACCTTCTCTCTCCTCCTCATCCCTGAAATCACCAAAGTTCTTGTAGGGATGTTCTATCATAAGCCAGATACCTTTACTACCTGGGAGAAGTGGAGGTATGAGCTTGAAGAGGCATGGAAGAGTATAGGCGTTGAGTTTGGATACTTAAATCTCCTTATGATTAGGCTCGGGTATTTTGAAGATGTAACAGGATATAGGGGCGGCATAGTGATAAAGAGGGAAGACCATACAAAAGAGCATGTAGGAATTATAAATTATATCCTGGATAAGGAGAAGAGGAGGGGTGAGTTTTCAGGTATTGGACTCACCTTTGGTGCAGGGATAGGCTGGAGAGGGCTCCATTTTGATGTGGGGATAGACCAGTTCATCTATGACTTTGATACCAAAAATTATAAGCTCTCCCTCTCCTATAGTTTCTGAGAGATGCCCTCCTTAGCAATAGTAGGGCTCCAGTGGGGGGATGAGGGGAAGGGAAAGATTATAGATTTCTTAAGTGAGAAGGCTTCCCTTATTGCAAGATATCAGGGAGGACCAAATGCAGGTCATACAGTGAGAGTGAAAAATAAGAGGATGGTGTTCCATCAGGTCCCCTCCGGTATCCTCCACCCCCATACCATAGGGGTGATAGGTCAGGGATGTGTTATAGACCCGGCAATCCTAAAGAAGGAGATAGAGAGCGTAGAAGAGATGGTTGGCTCTATCTCTGAGAGGTTGTTCGTCTCCCCTGAGTGCCACCTGATTATGCCTTATCATAAGATTATAGATGAATTGAGGGAGAATGTGAGTTCCCAAAGCATTGGGACCACAAAGAGAGGGGTAGGACCGGCTTATGAAGATAAGTATGCAAGGGTTGGATTAAGAGTAGCCGACCTCCTATCTGAGGAGACCTTTAGAGATAAATTAAAGAGAGTTCTTGCTCAAAAGAATCTCCTCCTGATGGAGATATATAAAGCCGAACCCCTTAAGGAGAGAGAAATATCTGAGGAGTATTTAAGATACCAGCAACTCTTTAAACCCTTAGTAAGGGATGTCTCTCTAATGATAGAACAGACCCTTAGAGAAGGGAAGAGAGTAATCTTTGAAGGAGCCCAGGGAACCCTTTTGGATATTACCTATGGAACCTATCCCTATGTCACTTCCTCTGCCCCTACTGTGGGAGGGATATGCACCGGCTTAGGGGTTGGACCAAAAAGGATAGACAAGGTCTTAGGAGTAGCAAAGGCTTATACCACAAGGGTAGGATACGGTCCCTTCCCTACCGAAGGGTCTGAAACCATCTCTTCTATCTTAAGAGAGCGAGGGGGTGAGTTTGGAGCCACTACTGGTAGGGCAAGACGGTGCGGATGGTTTGATGCCCCTGCTGTTCGCTATTCTATTAGAATAAATGGGGTCGACCTACTTGCCATAACAAAACTGGATGTACTGGATGATTTTGAAGAGATAAAACTCGCTATAGGATATAAAGAGACAGATGAGTTTATTCCTTACCTCGCTTCTAAACTATCCCCCAATTATATAACCCTTAAGGGTTGGAAGAGGTCAACCAAGGGAATAAAAAGATTGGAAGACTTACCTAAGGAGGCAAGGAGGTATTTAGAAAAAATAGAGGAAGAGGTCCACACCCCTATTAACTTGATCTCCTTAGGAGAGGAGCGAGATTCTACTATCCTCTTAGAGGACTTCTTTTAGCGTAAAAGCACACCCTTACAAGTCTTGGTGAAATCCTTTGTCTCTATCCTATAGAAATAGACCCCCGCAGGTTGAGTCAG
>CAZWJY010000233.1:2262-2557 GCA_964634335.1 uncultured bacterium | reverse complement strand
AGGCGGATGAACTCCTGAGGAAGCATCCAGAGATAAAGGTCTCTTCTGCCTTTCTCACTTTTTATAAGACAAGGAAATACTTTGCTTCTACTGAGGGCTCTTTTACAGACCAACTGATTATCGAATCTGGAGGGGGCATATCCTGTGTTGCTGTTAGAGGAAGGGAGATGCAGAGGAGGTCCTATCCCTGTGCCTTTGGTAATTTTGCTCAGAAGGGTTATGAATTTATAGAAGAGATGAAGCTTATAGAGAATAGTGAGAGGGTAAGGGATGAGGCAGTGATGTTGCTCTCTTC
>CAZWJY010000233.1:1746-2252 GCA_964634335.1 uncultured bacterium | reverse complement strand
ACAGTCGTTCTCGATTCAAATCAGATGGCTCTCCAGGTCCATGAGTCCTGTGGTCATCCTACAGAGCTGGATAGAGTCTTAGGAATGGAGGAGTCCTATGCAGGAAGTAGTTTCCTCACCTTGGATAAACTCAGGTCCTATAGATACGGTTCACCCATAGTCAACATCTATGCTGATGCTACCCTAAGAGGAGGATTGGGGAGCTTCGGTTTTGATGATGAGGGAGTGCCTGCCCAGAGGTTCTTCCTGGTAAAGGAGGGTATATTTACAGGCTACCTCACCTCCCGCCAGACAGCTCCTATAATAAAGTCCTATTCTAATGGGACAATGAGGGCAGACGGTTGGGCAAGGATCCCTCTTATAAGGATGACCAATATTAATCTTAAACCCCAGGATAAGAGTTTGGCTGAACTCATCTCTGAGGTGAGGGATGGTTTGTATATGGAGACCAATAAGTCCTGGTCTATAGATAGTAAAAGGCTCAATTTTCAGTTTGGTACAGAAAT
>CAZWJY010000233.1:0-1736 GCA_964634335.1 uncultured bacterium | reverse complement strand
GTATTCTGGGGAAGTTGCGATGGAATTGGGGATGAAGCGGTCCTATGGGGTCTGCCAAATTGTGGTAAGGGAGAACCTGGACAGTCTGCCCATGTAGGGCATGCCACACCCCCTGCCAGATTTAGAAGAGTTCAGGTAGGTGGGGCAAAGGATTAGATATATTCCCCTGTTTCTTCTTGTGGGGTGCGCCTATTTTAATACCTATTATAATGCCCAATCCTTCTATAAAAAGGCTATGAATCTTAAGAAGACCAGCCCTGCCCAGGCAAGGGATTGCTTCGGAAAGGCAAAAGAGGGAGCTATTAAGGTATTAAAGAGGTATCCCAATTCCCGCTGGGCAGATGATGCCCTGTTCCTCTTGGCTATGTGTTCCTATTACAGGGAGGAGTATAGAGAGGCTATAAGATACTATGACCACTTTATCGCTGCCTTTCCAGAATCTAAAAGGGTAAAAGAGGCTCGGTTCTATAAGGCTCTATCCCTCCGAGCCCTTAAGGAATACCCTTCTGCCTTAGAGGCCTTCTCCTCCCTTAAGGATGAGGAGGGATGGAGGGAAAGGGTCCTCTTGGAGATAGCTGAGACCTACTATCAGACTAAGGATTACGAAGAGACTACCAGAATTTTGGGGGAGTTTTTGGAGGAGTATCCAAAAGGGAGGAGAGTTCAGGAGGTGCTTCTGAAGAGGGCAAATGCATATTTTGAACTCGGACAATGGGAAAGGGCCACAAAGGATTATAAAGCCTATATAGCCCATGCCTATACCTCAGAAGAGAAGGCTGAGGCTAAATTGAAACTGAGTGAGTGCTTGATGAAAATGGGAAAGCCAGGAGAGGCGGTCTCTCAGCTGAAGAGTATAGAGGGGAATTATCCAGCCCTGGAACCAAAAAGGTCTCTACTCCTGGGCAAGGCCCTCCTTAAGTTAGGGAAGAGAGAGGAGGCGATAAAGGCTTTTCAGGGCTTGGGGGGGAAGGAGGGGGCAGAGGCTTACTTCATTATAGGTAGGCTCTATGAGGAGAAGGACCCTGAGAAGGCCATCTTTTATTATGACTCTACAAAGCTCAAAGACCCCTCCTCAGATTTTGCCATAATGGCCCTTAAGAGAAGCTCCTTCCTTCAGGAACTCATAAAACCTCAGCCAGATTCTACTAAGGAGGACCCTGCCAAGGTCCAGTTCCTATTGGCTGAGCAGTATCTATTGAATCTTAAAGAGCCTGAGGAGGCCTTGAAGGAATACAGGAAGGTATTTAAGCTCTATCCTGATAGTCCCTATGCCCCAAAAGCCCTCTATGCTCAGATATATATCCTGAAGGAGGTCCTGAAAAAGGGAGGATATGAGGATATCTATAAGAGGTTGTTAGAAAAATACCCAAGTAGTTTGCCTGCCCAGAAGGCCAAGGAGCTTATAGGAGGTGAAAGTAAGCCTGGTAGAGAAGAGAAAGCTGGGTAGGGATACCTTCTCCCTCTGGTTATCCTCCCCAGAAATAACTAAGAAGGCAAGGCCTGGCCAGTTCATCAACTTGAGGGTTACTCCCTTCATAGAACCCCTTCTGCCTCGTCCCTTCTCCATCTGTGATATAAAGAGAGACCTCTTAAGGATAATCTTTAAAGTAAGAGGAAGGGGAACTTCTCTGCTTGCCCAACAAGAGGAAGGAGAGGAGTTAGAGGTGATGGGACCCCTCGGCTCTCCTGCTCCTTTGTATGAAAATGCCCTTCTGGTCGCAGGAGGTGTAGGAGTT
>CAZWJY010000232.1:0-2589 GCA_964634335.1 uncultured bacterium | reverse complement strand
TTAGAGACTCAGAAAGAGGCAAGGACATCAAAACTTGTAGTGATAAGATAAGACCAGAATATCTGGCAAAAGTCCCTAAAGGATGCGATGGATGTCTATGAGAGGCATCTTATAAATTTAGCCAGAGTAATTTTTAAGTCAATGCTCTCCATTTTTGGAGCAAGAGCAGTAAAGGCAGAAATTTGAGAAGGAGTATTACACATTAAAGGGTTGACAAAAGGAGGAGACTCTATTAGAATTTTTAAAAAGGAGGAGTAATGAGTGTATGGGGACTCATTATAATGGGGCTTGTTAGAATGGGCTCCTTAGGATTCGCAGATGACCCCCTTGCAGGAGGGGTGAGTTTAAAATTGGGGGCTGAGAAAGGATTTCGTGGACACCTGATATTCAGTTTTGGAAGCGGAGAGAATGTGGTAGATTCTACTAAACGCTTCTGGGATAAAGAGGATTCTGTCTGGAAAACAGAGTATGAAGAGTATCTCTGGAAACCCTATTCTCGAATAAATCTTGGGATAAGGGGGGAGTATTACTTCGCCTCTAAGGGATGGTACCAGCCCTATATAGGCATAGGGGTTGGATGGGAAAAGAGCTCAAAATGGGTAAGTAAATGGGAGAGAACAGATAGAGTAGAGACCCAGACTCCTGAACTTACAGAGGTGAACTATCTGGGACCCATAGGTGTTATAGGTGTGGATTTCTATCCGCTCCCCTTTATCTCTGAACTCTTGAAGTTCAAAATCCCCTTTGCAGAAGCTATCTCCTTCAATATTGAAATATGTCCATTCTATCTTATCAAACACGAGTTTAAAGGGACTCCTTATAAATGGTGGTGGTACCCTTTCTACTATGAGAGGAAGTTTAGTGGAGTAGAGGCTGGGGCAGGTATCCATTTTAACTGGGGAAAGAAGAAAGGGGACTTATGAGGAAGTTTTTGCTAACCATATTAGCTATCCCCTGGCTTGTTCAGAGTTATGAGAGGGGACCTGAGACCTGTAATAATCTGAGCGAGGTCCTCACCTATAGGTGGGGAGATTTTGTAGTTAAACCCCTTGCAGAAAAGGAGAGGAGAGTGGGTATAAGCCTGTGGTATGAATCTCCAAGCCTGCCCCCAACTGTTGTAGTAGACCTCGTATCCCTGATAGGGCATCTTTATCGCCAGTCCAGGCTCAGTCCATTTACCGATTCTATATACTTGGGATGCTATAACGATAGTGTAGAAGTTCACTATGAGTATGTCACTACTCCAAAGAGTGGAGCTGATTTTACCCTCTGGTGGGAATCCTTTTTAGAGGAGATTGCGGATAGAAGAGCAAAAGAGCCTGATTTTGATAAATTGATGGAGAGACTGGAAAAGACCAATAAGAAGTCTGAATGGATGGCTGAACAAGGGTTGAAGGCAATGTTTGAGAATAACTGGATTAAGAGATGCGATTTGTAGTCCAGAAACATAAGGCATCCCACCTCCATTATGACCTTAGATTGGAAATGGATGGGGTTTTGAAGAGCTGGGCTATTCCAAAAGAGCCACCGGATAAACCAGGAAGAAAAAGACTGGCAATAGAAGTGGATGACCACCCCTTATCCTATATAGACTTTGAGGGTATAATCCCAGATGGAATGTATGGAGCAGGTAGAGTAGAGATATGGGATAGAGGAGATTATGAACTTTTAAAGAGAGAACCATTGAAGATAGAGTTTATTCTAAAAGGAGAGAGATTGAAAGGACGATATGTTCTCATAAAATTTAGAGAGAACTGGCTCTTCTTTAAACTTAAGGGATGATATATCTTGGATGTTCAGGATGGTTCTATAACCACTGGATAGGCAGGTTCTATCCAGAAGATTTACACAAGGGTAAGTGGCTTGAGTTCTATAGCAGATATTTCAATACCGTTGAGGTGAATTCTACCTTCTATCACTTTCCATCAAAAAGACTCTTACTGGGTTGGTATAAGAGGACTCCAAAGGATTTTGTCTTTACCTTAAAGGCTAATAGAGGGATTACCCATGAGACCCTCTTTGCAGACCCAAAGCTCATAAAGTCCTTTTACATCCTCTCAGATGTATTAAAGGAGAAACTGGGCTGTATTCTCTTTCAGTTTCCCCCTTCTAAAAGGTTTGACCCAAAGCTGTTGAAGAGTTTCCTTGATAAACTTAGCAAGGAGAAGAAGAATGTGATAGAATTCAGACACAAATCTTGGTATACCCAGCAGGCATATGAGATCTTAAAGGATAGGGGTATAGGGTATTGCATAGTATCAGCTCCAAGATTGCCTACCCATCTACAGGTTACCTCTGAGAATGTATATATTCGCTGGCACGGGAAGAAGAACTGGTATGCTGATGAATATACCTATGAGGAGCTCAAGGAATGGGCAGAGGTAATAGAGGGTTTAGGAAACAATAAAGACATCTATGGTTATTTCAACAATGACTATAACTGCTTTGCTGTAAAGAACTGTATGGAATTGAAGAGAATAATCAGAAATTCCCTTAGAGGAGATTGACAATTGTGAAAATTGGGTTATCCTTAGAAAGGAGGAATTATGGAGACTAAAAGGGTATCTTTTATCACTGTTGCACTACTCT
>CAZWJY010000231.1:1378-2597 GCA_964634335.1 uncultured bacterium | reverse complement strand
CAGTAGTAATAAGATTGTTGATACACTTGACCTCACAGCAGGGCTTATCGGCTCTTCCTTAGCCTTCTTCCTCACTTATAATGCTCTCCTGCCTAAGAAGGGAGAGTCTGGAATGAGAGGATGGATAAACCCTTATGAATTCACAAGACTTACTTTATCCCTGTTTAAGGGAAAGGACTATTCAGGTGGTCCTCTCTTTATATGGAGGTTCTAAGCTAAAAATAACCTCCCAAATCTCTCAGTATAGCCAGACCACCTGCCAGAGTAAATACAATGGAGACTACAAGAGTAACTATGATGGTAATACCTCCTATCAGGAAGTAGAGCCTCAGTTTAGAGAGCATCTGGGAAAGATGCTGAAAATCCTTAGATGAGGCGAAATCCCCTCCTCTCCCTCCTGCCTGTAAAAGGACTATCCCCATCCATATAGGGAGCCAGGCTACCACAATGCCCACTATGCTTATGGCACTTAGAGCTCCACTTATAATGCTTACTATTCCCCAAAATACCATCCACCCTTTTGTTCTACTTACTTCCTCCTGCATCCTTTGAATCAAATCATCCTGTACCTCCATTCTTCCTCCTTTTTAAGCTATATCCCTCTTTACCTTCTCTACTGTGAAGACTTCTATCCTATCCCCTTGTTTTAGGTCCTTTATTCCTTCTATTCCTACTCCACACTCATAACCTGCTTCCACCTCCTTCACATCCTCCTTAAATCTTTTAAGGGAGGAGACCTTACCCTTATATATCTCCTCTTCCCCCCTATATACTCGGGCCATAGCCTCCCTTAATATCTTCCCCTCAGTTACATAACAACCAGCTACAGGCCCTATCTTGGGAATCATAAAGACTTCTCTCACTTCTGCCTTTCCTATCACTGCTTCTTTCTCCTCAGGCTCTAACAGTCCCAGCATAGCAGCCCTCAACTCATCAATGGCCTTATATATCACCTCATAGAGCCTTATCTCTACTCCCTCTTTCTCTGCCAACTCCCTTGCCTCTGGCAGAGGCTGGACATGGAAGCCCACTATTATAGCCTGAGATGCTCGGGCAAGGAGGACATCTGAGAGAGCTATGGATCCTATCCCTGAATGGATGATACGTATCTTCACTTCCTCCAAGGAGAGGTCTTCTAAGGATTCCTTCAGGGCCTCTGCTGTGCCTGCCACATCTGCCTTCAGTACTACCTTCAGTTCCTTTATTTTTCCCTCTACAA
>CAZWJY010000231.1:0-1368 GCA_964634335.1 uncultured bacterium | reverse complement strand
TGCCCTTCTCCTAGCAATCTCTCTGGCTGTGCGCTCATCAGGGGTAACCTGGAACCTCTCCCCTGCCTCGGGTAGTCCTGAGATTCCAGTAATTACTGCGGGAATAGAAGGGGTGGCGAATTCCATTCTGGTTAAGTCGTCTTTTAAAATCTCTCTCACTCTTCCATAATACTCCCCACATACAAAGGTGTCTCCTCTTTTAAGGGTCCCTTCCTGAACCAGGATGGTAACGAGGTTTCCTCTTCTCCTATCCAGTCTCGATTCTATCACTACCCCTTTGGCCTTTCCTGTTACTCTGGCTTTAAGGTTTAACTCCTCGGATAGAAGGAGGATGGCTGCTAAAAGGTCATCTACCCCTTCTCCTGTTATTCCTGAGGCCTCTATTACCATAGTCTTTCCCCCATAGCTATCTGCGAGGAGCCCCAACTTTGCCAGTTGGTCCTTTACTCTTTCAGGATTTGCTCTTTGGAGGTCTATCTTTGTGATGCAGGGGATTATAGGGACTCCAGCGGCCCTGGCATGGTCTAAGGCTTCTCTTGTCTGGGGCATCACACCATCGTCTGCTGCCACCACTAAGATGACGATGTCTGTGACTTGTGCTCCCCTGGCCCTCATAGCTGTGAAGGCCTCATGTCCAGGTGTGTCCAAGAAGGTAATGGACTTGTCATCAGATTTTATCACATAGGCACCTGTATGCTGAGTGATCTGTCCTGGTTCCTCTTGGGCTACTTTTGTCTTTCTTATATAGTCTAAGAGGGTAGTCTTACCATGGTCCACATGCCCCATTACTGCTACTACAGGTGGTCTGGGTTTCACTTCTCCCTTTTCTTCTGGCACAAATTCCTTCTTTGTCTCTACCTCAAAACCGAACTCTGAGGCTAAAAGAGTAATGGTTTCCATATCAAGTCTCTGGTTAATAGTGGCTAAGAGTCCTATATTAAAGCATTTCCTTATCACCTCTGAAGGTTCCACTTCCATCTCATGAGCAAGTTCTGTGACACTCATAAATGGGGTAACGGTAATTTTCCTCTGGGAAGGGGGTTTTCTCTCCTTTAAGGACTTCTGTTCCTTCTGATACCTCTTGCGTATTTCCCTTCCCTCTAATTTTCTCAGGGTTTCCCTTACCGACTGCTCTATCTTCTTCTCATCTATCTTTACCTTAGGTTTTTTGGCTATAGGGGCCCTTCTCTTTAGAGACTGTTTGATTCTCTTTTCCTCTGCTCTTAATCTTCTCTTTGCTGCTTCAAAGACCTCAGGGCTGAGATAGGCAGAGTATCCTCTTATCTTATATCCCATCTCCCTAAGGATGCTTGCCAGAGCCTCACAGGAGAGGTTGAGCCTTTCTGCTGCCTCAAAGATCCTTAATCT
>CAZWJY010000230.1:0-2599 GCA_964634335.1 uncultured bacterium | reverse complement strand
ATAAGAGAGAAGCCAGAAGGTCCTAGCAAACAGGGGACAGCCAACAGCAAAAAAGGGAGGTAAGATGTCTTTATCAAGAATAAACGCATCAGCAGCTACGCTAACAAAAAATAGAACCGAGGACTCTGTTGTTCCCATCAGTGGCCTTTGTGCCACCTGTGTTGATGGCTGCATAGGGATGTGCGAGGTAGGTAAATCTGCTTATAGGGGAGCGGAAGCAATATACCCGCAGCCTTTTGGGATAATCACAACCGCTGCTGAAAAGAGATATCCCGTTGACTTATCTCATTTTACAATTCTCGGAACCTGTGTGGGTGCCAAAGGGATAGAACCTGACCCCGATAAGGCTATCTTCCCCAATGTGAATCTTGAAAGAAAGATCGGGCATGATAAAGGGATAAAGGTTAAGCTCCCCATTATTATCCCGGGACTTGGCTCAACTGCTGTTGCAAAGAATAACTGGGAAGGTCTTGCCATAGGTGCTGCAATCGCGGGTATACCGCTTACCATCGGTGAGAATGTGTGCGGAATGGACCCCGAAGCTAAGATAGAAAATGGAAGGGTAGTCTATTCCAAAGATATGGAGATGAGGGTAAAGCTCTATAAGGAATGGCAACAGGATGGATACGGTACCATCATCGTTCAGGCAAATGTAGAAGATACGAGACTGGGAGTTCACGAGTATGTTATAGAGAAACTGGGTGTAGAGGCGGTTGAATTGAAATGGGGCCAGGGTGCAAAGGATATCGGTGGAGAGGTTAAAATAAAGGATATAAAGCGTGCACAGTTGCTGAAGGATAGAGGGTACATAGTGCTTCCCGACCCTTATGACCCAGATGTTATAAAAGCCTTTGAGCGGGGTATCTTCAAAGAGTTCGAGCGACACTCAAGAGTCGGTATGGTTGAAGAGGAGAGTTTTGTCAAAAGAATAGAGGAGCTACGCAGAGCTGGTGCGAAGTATGTGTTCTTAAAGACAGGGGCATACAGACCTCAGGATTTGGCAAGAGCGGTAAAATACGCATCTATTGCAAAGATTGACCTTTTAACTGTAGATGGGGCTGGAGGTGGAACCGGTATGAGTCCATGGAGGATGATGAATGAGTGGGGTGTCCCAGGCGTAGAGCTGTGGTCTCTTCTTTATCAGTATGTGGATAAGCTGGCAAAGAAGGGGGAGTATATTCCGGATATTGCCATAGCTGGTGGGTTTGCCTTTGAGGACCAGATATTTAAAGGACTTGCTCTTGGTGCCCCTTATTTCAAACTTATAGGAATGGCAAGAGCTCCCCTTACAGCAGCTATGGTGGGAAAGACCATTGGAAAACGGATCGCAGAAGGTCAGGTGCCTGTTTATATAGAAAGGTTTGGCAACACTCCGGATGAAATATTCGTTACTGCACCCGAGCTTAGAAGAAGATTTGGCAACGACTTTGAGCGCATTCCCACAGGTGCTTTAGGACTTTATACCTATATGCAGAGAATCGCTCAGGGGTTGCGTCAGATAATGACAGGTAATCGCAAGTTTGCCTTGGAGTTCATAACCAGGGATGACATAGCCGCCTTAACAAAAGAGGCAGCAGAGATATCAGGCATTACTTACATAATGGATGCGGATAAAGAAGAAGCAGAGAAGATACTGGAGAGTTAGAGGTTATATATAATCCTCGCGGAATTGATTTTGAGGAGGTAAGAAGGTGTGTTAAGAACATTTGCAACTTAGTGGAGAAAGAGAGTTGATATGAGAACTGTTGCTTATATGATTGCTATTGATAGAGTAGTACAGGCAACAAGAACAAGAGGGATTTTTCCATGAGTTCTTCCTAACAAAAGAGAAAAAAGTGGCTGTTTTATTAGAGAGACTCAATTTTCTTATTTGGTCTATAAACTTAGAAAGAATGAGGATGTCTCACCGGCTGTTGAAAATTTTGAAAGCGGGGGCGACTGCTATGATCGAAAGGTGGTAGTGATCGATAGCTCCAGGCATCGGGGAAGGAGAGCAAGCGGGAATCTGGGGGGTATTGAGGCAGCAAGTGGATTGATTATCGACCGCTATCTAATTTCAACGGCGAGTGAGAGATGAGCAATGAATTGATAGCGGTAATAGATGATGAACCCGATATTTTAGAACTTGTATCTTTACATCTTACCAAACATGGGTTTAAAGTTAAAAGTTTTCAGAATGCTGAAAATTTCTTTAAATTTTTATCCTCGCAAACACCCGACCTTATAATTTTAGATCTCATGCTTCCAGATATGGATGGCTTTGAGGTTTGTAAGCAGTTGAAGTCAAACGAGGAATTTAAATCAATTCCTATTATCATGCTTACTGCACGCACTACCGAGGCAGATAAAGTTTTGGGTTTAGAGTTGGGAGCAGATGATTATGTGACAAAGCCCTTCTCACCAAGGGAGTTAATTGCCAGAGTAAAAGCAGTTCTGAGAAGAAAAGCTCAAGATTCTGGCAAAAAGATTAAAATAGGTGATATTCTCTTAATAGATCTTAATAAATTTGAGGTCTTTGTAGAAAATAAAAAAATAGATTTAACTCCAACTGAATTCAGAATTTTAAAAATCTTGGCTTCTAAAAAAGGATGGGTATTTA
>CAZWJY010000229.1:0-2603 GCA_964634335.1 uncultured bacterium | reverse complement strand
AGACTCAAGCTTGACTTTGAGCACGATAAGGTGATTATAGACCCCAGAGTGACCAGACTCAGGCTCTTATGAGGGAATTCAAAGTAAACAGGCTAACGGCTAAAAGAAAGGGGGTGAACGGGAAACGAAAAATTAATAACTAAAAACTAAGAAAGGAGGTAAAAAATGAGAAAGATAGTTACCATAATAGTAGGGATAGGTATAATGGTTATCCCTGTGGTTGGTCTTGCACAAACTGCCCATCATACCTTTGATACTGATGATGAGGGCTTTACAGCCTACCCTGCAGGTAGATGTAGGGCTGCACACTGGTCATCAGACTATGGAGGAACTATCTACTATCGCCACAACGACTGGGCGGGTAATGGCTACTGTCAATGGCTTAGCACACCCCTCACCGATGATGGAGACTGGGAGGTTCAGGTAGATGGACTCGTATACCAACCCTATACTTGGAGTAGGTCAAACTTCTTTGGATTATGGGATACAGTGCCCAATTGGGAGGATTATCCTGAACGTCCCCCATTCTGGTGGCATGTAGGTTCTAATTATGGTGGTCACCGTCAGTATGTCTATTTATATGATACACCTACACATCGACTGGGATATATCGGACCTGGAGTTTGTAATTTCTATACCTGGTATAGATTAACCGTAAGGTATACCCAATCCAATAGGAATTTCCATATTGAGGTAAGGGAGAGGGATACAGACGAGCTGATTATGTCGGGTGATATCACCTGGCCTTCTGGGAACCATTTCTCCTGGGATGAGTATGGACCCTGTATGTATGATGATGGATACTGGGGTGGTATGTGGGACCATATCTCTGATGTCTGGGTAGATAATATCTGGATTCATCCCTTAACTCCTGGTCCTGCTGATGTTGCAGTCTCCCTCAAAGAGCCACCTCAGTTCCTATCAGGAGGTGTGACCTATACTCCTAAGGCGGCTGTAGAGAATAAGGGCTCAGAGCCTGCAAACAATGTTACTGTAGCCTGCAGTATATGGACCTTAGGTTCCCTCGTATATAATGACGAGAGGACAATACCTACACTTAATGGATGGAATGTAGAGAATATCACCTTTGATGATTGGTATTGTGATGCAGATTACTGCGGTCAACCCTTTATAGTAAAGATGAGTAGCGATTTTTCTGATGCCCATCCAGAGAATAATGTGGATGAGGATACCTGCATAGTGGTTGAAATCCTCCTTGCTGAGTGGAATTTTGAACCTACAGATGATGGATTCACCCATACAACCTACAGGTGTGATAGAGATTGCTGGGAATGGGGAGCACCCTCTAAAGGTAGTGCTCGTAGGGGTGGATGGCCTGGTGCTCCACCTACCGAACCTTACTGCTGGGGAACAGAGATAGACAACTACTATCCTACCTATGCTGGCTCAAGGCTCCTCTCCCCTGTTGTAGATTTACCTACCAATTCCAAGAAGATAAGGCTAAGGTTTAAACACTGGTATTATGTATACTGGAGGTATGCTGGCGGTAATGTGAAGGCATCCTTAGATGGTGGAGACTTCGAGCGTATTGACCCTGTTGGTGGCTATCCATCATCCGTCAGGTATGGTTGCCTTTCTGGTGAGCGTGCCTATACTTACTACGGAAGCGGCGGGTGGAAGGATGTTATCTTTGATATCCCTCTTGAGACTCCCAAAAATACAGTCCAGTTTGCCTGGGACTTTGGTAGCTACCGCTATAACTCCTGGAGTTGGATGCGCTGTTGGGGTTGGGCTGTGGATAATGTGAGGGTTTTTGTTAGGTACCCGCCTCTCTCCATAACAGATATGGGAGGAATACCTGCTATAGCTGGAATAAACTGTTGCTATACCCCTACAATAAAGGTGAAGAATCAGACAGATAAACCCCTTATGGGAATTGAGGTAATCCGCCACCTAACCCCAGCTGGTGATACTGTTCCTCTCTATATAGGGTATGCAACGATTAATGAACTTGCAAAAGGTGCTGAACAGGAGGTGACCTTTGAAGAGTGGTGTGCCCCCTCTACTCCAAATATTTTCCTCTATGACTCTGCCTTCGCTGGATTTGCTGGGGTATTCTTAGATACACTCTTCAGAATAGTTCAGGTCAGAGTGGATGTGGGAGAGCATGAACCTATAGAACCTACGGATACTATCTATACCGATACAAGCTATCGTCCTATGGCAAGACTCCAGGCTCTTGTAGGGTGTGATGTTCCAACCCACGTTTCACTAACCCTGCAAGATAGCACTGCCCATCCGGTCTACTACTCTGAGCAGGATATAATCCTCCCTCACGGCTCCACAGAGTATACTTTTGACTCCTTAAAGGTGGATGACCCTGGATACTACACCTTTGTCCTTGTTACCGAGACAGAGGGAGACTCCATCTTCACAAATGATACTCTGAGATGGGATGTGAGAGTTCTGACAAGGGGAGCGCTTGATGTGGGAACAGAGGCTATCCTTGTGCCTTCTAAAGCAAACCCTGGAGACTCTATAGTTCCTAAAGCGATAGTGAAGAACTATGGCACAGTAAGGGCTACAGACTTTGATGTGGAATGCACCATAGACCCTGATGGATACAGTGATACGAAGACCAT
>CAZWJY010000228.1:1433-2607 GCA_964634335.1 uncultured bacterium | reverse complement strand
GTGCCTTATCTGTATAAACAGTCTCCATTATTCAAGGCAGGCAAGGGCCATAGAGTATAGTTTGGTTTCTACTGAGTCTGCCCTGGAGAGCATAGCTATGGGTCTCTTTGCCCCCAGCACAGTTCCGCATATCTCGGCTCCACCCAGATACTGAACCCCTTTAGCAAAGATATTGCCGGTGGCTACATCAGCGACCATAAGTATATCTGCATCTCCTCCTATTCTGCTACTTATGCCCTTCAGCTCGCAGGCCTTTCTGGATACTGCGAGGTCTAAGGCAAGAGGACCTTCAACAATTGCATCCTCCCTATTTCTCCACATTTCTGTGATTTTTTCCCATTCCAAAGTCTCTGGCATATCAGGGTTTACCAGTTCTGAGGAGGCAAGAAGGGCCACCTTCGGTTTTGGAATTCCTAACCTGTGAGCCAAGTTTATGCTGTTCTCAATAATATCCAGTTTTTTCTTAAAATCCGGTCTTATATTCAGCCCCCCATCAGTGAGCATAAGGAGTTTGTGATAGAGCCTCGGTTCCATAATAGCCACATGAGAGAGGACTCTTTCTGTGCGTAGTCCCAGGTCCTTATCAAGGACACTCCTTAAGAAGATAGCAGTGGATACCTTTCCCTTGAGGAGGAAATCTCCGTCTTCTGCTGTAGTCTTAACCGCCATCCTGGTAGCCTTCTCTTCATCAGGTTCATCTATTATCTCAAAACCTTCAAGGGAAATACCCAGTTTTACAGCCTTCTCCTTTATCTTCCCCTTATCTCCAAAAAGGACCCCCTCTACTATCCTCTCCTTATATGCGTGATTTAGGGCAAGAAGGGTGGTCTCATCCTGGGCTACGGCCACAACGCATCTTCTTTTCCCTTTCTCTTTTATCTTAGTAAGAAGTTCTTTAAGGGTCCTCATAGCTTAAAATACTCCCTTTTGTTAAAGTGTCAAGTCTTGGGATGCAGGAATCCTACAGGGATTATTAGCTCCTGGGGTGAGACTCCTCCATGTTGATAGGTGTGTTTGTAGATTCTCTCATACTGGTGGGGTTTTGTGGGATAGATAAAGTAGTGGTCCTCCTTGGCAATCACATATCTGGTCCCTGGAATCTGAAAAGGGAGCATATATTCCTCTGGGTCATGAAGGATAATGGCAGTCTTTGGGTCACATCTGAGGGCTGCTC
>CAZWJY010000228.1:0-1423 GCA_964634335.1 uncultured bacterium | reverse complement strand
CCCTTCCCCCATAGATGATGGTGGGTCTCTTCACCTTTAAGAATCCATGGTCAGAGGTAATGACTATCTCTCCTTTAAGGGGTTTTAAGAATTGAGAGAGTTTAGAGGAGACCCACCAGACTCTGGTAAGGGAAACGAGTCCTGCTTCGTCTCTTACAAGGTCACTCAAGAGGGCATCGGGTTTCATAGAATGAATTAAAAGGTCTAAAAAATTCACCACCACTACGTAGAAATCTATTCCTTTCTTGAAGAGCTCCTGCCTTGCCCAATCCAGCTCCTCCATCCTTGCTACCTTGAGATAGAGGAACCTTACCTTCATACCTTTCTGCCTGAAGAACCTTTCCAAAAGTTCTTTCTCATATCTATTCTGCCCCTGGGAGTCCCATACCCAGTATTGAGGGTATTTCTCACTTATCTCTAAGGGGAGGAGACCACTGAAGATAGCATTTCTGGAGAAGGGGGTGGCTGAAGGGAGAATAGAGAAATAACACTGGGTCTCCACATCAAAATCTTCCCTGAGGATAGGAAGGAGTCCCATCCATTGGTCCAGTCTCATAGAATCAAAGAGGAAAAGGTAGACAGGTGGGGTATCGAGTTCCTTAATTATAAAGGAATCCAGGAACCTGTGAGACATAACTACCTTATTCTCCTTTATCCATAAGGGATAGACCTCTTCAATATACTTAGAGAAGGAGGTAGTAAAGGCCCTCTCACGATCTTGATGGACTTCCCTTATACCCTCATCACCAAATTTTGAAAGGAGGAGTTGCCACTTGATAAGAGATGTATAGTGTTTTATCCACTCTTCAGGGGAAGAGATATGGGAGGGGAGCTCAAACCCCTGGGTATACTGGGAGGCGATCCTCTGAGTTACGAGTTTTCTCTTCTCCAAGAGCCTCTTCACTAAAGCAGAGACCTGAGGGATGGTAAGGGGTTTCACAAGGTAACCATCTACTAAATGACCATAGGCCTCATCCATAAGACTCTCTTCTTCACTCTTGGTCACCATAGCGACCAGAAGATTTGGGTCTAACTCCTTAAGTCTTTTTAATACCTCTAAGCCATCCATTCCACTCATCCATTCGTCTAAGAGCACTAAATCTACTCCTTCCCTTTTTGCTATGGCAATCCCATCCGGGCCATTGGTGGCTGTTAAGACCCTATAACCCTTTTCCTTAAGAGCATAGATATAGGGCTTTAAAAGTTCTACCTCATCGTCTATCCAAAGGATTCTCATTTCAGGGGAAGATAGATTAGGAAGGTAGTTCCCTCAGGTCCTGACTCGGCTAAGAGGAGTTTACCTTTATGGAAGTTTTCGATAATCCTTTTGGCTAAGGTTAATCCTACTCCCCAGCCGTGAGACTTTGTAGTTACTCCAGGTGAAAATACTCTCTTTGTCCTTATACCCCTTCCTGTATCCCTT
>CAZWJY010000227.1:378-2607 GCA_964634335.1 uncultured bacterium | reverse complement strand
ACTTAAAAAGCTTAGTAAGATTGATAAAAGCTTATATCTTCTCATATTTCCTCTTTAATGCTTTTAAGTATGAGTCGATGGGGTTTATCATTTTACCTCTTAAGAATTACAACCTTCTTTGTAACCCTTTTATTTCCTTGTTTCAAGATGAGCCAGTAGACACCATTGCTCAAACCTTTCTGGGCTATATCGATATTAGCCTTATAGTATCCAGGTTTTGTCTCTCCATCTTTAATCACTGCGACTCTTTTACCTAAGACATTGTAGAGGCTGAGATTTAGGTGGCCTGATGTAGGTACTGCATACTGGACCCTTAGATTAGATACAACAGGATTAGAAGGAGTAATTGTAAGAGAAAGTTTCGTAGGATAGGATAGTCTGGATGGTTCCTCAATTCCTGTAGATGCTATTCCAGCTACTACAGGACATCTATCCTGAGCAGGAACATATTGATAGTCACTGTAAGGATAGTCTATAATATACTTGGTAGCGGTTATAAGTATCTCACCAGGAGATTCAGGGATCACATCAAAGTATGTCTCTCCATCTGCTGTACCTCCCCTACGCATATGGATATCGCCTTCCTTATAAAGGCATACTTCAAAAGGTTCAGGGATAGGATTTCCTTCACTATCCCTGAGGTGGACTGTAAGACGAGCAGGCTGCCCCACAACGAGTTGTGAAGGTGAGTGAGTCACGACCATTCGATGAGGTTGCATAATCCAGGGATAGGTGAGAGGAGAGCCAAAATAGTTGTGAGAGTATACAACCGTTGCAATCGGAGTATTCATTACCTCACCACCTACATCATGCCAGAGGTGATATTTTGAAGCGTTCTCTGCAACGGCAAGTTCATAAGGAGCAGTCACATTGGGTGGAGTATATTCGTCGGCGAATATCCAGTGGGCAAAGTTGGGATGCATATAGTCTCTTTCCAGATTATTAAGGTTTCTTGTATTCCCTAAGAAAGATACACTACCAACCCCGGGGTAGAGATTGACAAAAGCACTAACTATAGGGACTACTTCGGGTTGATAATAGTAATCGTATGCTCCATTATAAGGAACGGTAGAATATATCACATAGTTATCCTCCTCATTATCAAGCCAGTTTAGACCTGCACGGTCATGGGTGGGTGGTGCATCATAGTGACTATATACTAAGATGTTATGAACACTGGGGCGAGAGCCAAAGAAACATTTGTCTCCTTTGGCATAGATGTTCACCCATGCCCGATGGTTATCAAGCTCCGTTATTATATTATCCGCTCCGCTATTTATATACTGTTGGTTGGTAAGCCATTCATCATATATGGCTTCTGCAGGTGCATCCTTGTCCCAGAGACCAGGAAAGTCCGGGTCAGGATAGTATACCCACATAGCGTTTGCAAGATTATCAGGGGCATTATCAGGGTCAAACTCAAGGGTCTCATAGTGAATGACTTTTTCTATCCAGTTCTGAAGGTCTACCACAGTATATACAGGCACCCTTCCCACATATATCTCATCCCAGCCGTCTACAGTGTCTTCAGGTTCTCCCCACCAATCGTCCCCATCCCGATTCCAGTTGCTACTCAATTCGCAGTAATACCAGTCAGTAGGAATGCTGTCATTGTAATTAGCATTCTCAGGGTTGTTTCTTGGAGTAGCAAGTCTTGCAGGAACATTATCATAACAGCCTCCAATAAGAACAAACCCTGTAGACCATGCTGGGGAACTATAATACTCATCGATCAGGTAGAGTCTTATGCTCTGAGCCTCATCCATAGCGGGATAGTGGTCATATATCCATTGTGTAGTGGTGATAAAAACATTAAAGCCTCTCTGTCTCATCCATTCTACAAAAGGGTCCCAGGCAGGTGCCAAGACTGGAGTAGTGATAATTTCGAAGGGCCATAAATCATTACCAGGGTCATCCTCGTCTGGGTAGCGACAGGTCTTGGGAGGCTCTAAGGGATGTGGAGCATAAAGGGAAACATCCATTGGATTTGCAACTATAGCCTTTAACTCTTGGATATATCTTTCATAACAATGGGAAGGCATATACTTTGGCGCTCTTAAAGGCGTTTGGGAGGAGAGGAAAAGCCTTATGGTCATTTCAGGGATAAACCGTAATTCCTTAACCACTCCATAGTATCTAAAGGGGCATATACCAATAGTGACCAGATTCGCTCCACCTTTATCACCCTCATTTCGTTTACCTTCTGTAGCCTGTGTCTTGTACTGCCCG
>CAZWJY010000227.1:0-368 GCA_964634335.1 uncultured bacterium | reverse complement strand
AGGGTTAGGTGGAACCCACGAAGTCTCGGTATCTGAAGAAACTATCGGCTGGGTAGGATAGATATTAAAGGCGCCTGGGAGGGTAATCTCTGGTAGATTAGAGACCACCTTCACTGAATCTACCTTCTTATCTGAAGGGATGATATAAGTTAAGAGCTTTACAGGTAACTCTGGTGAACCGGGTTTCCCGCTGTGAAAGAAGTAAGCAGGAGCATAGGTTCTGATACGGTCATAGCCCTTTTCTTGAATGAATTGAAAATCAGAGAAAGAGAAACGAACGGTAAAATCCAGAGTCTGTGATGGGAGGGCTATGAGTAGAGAAAACCAAATGGCTAACATTTTACCTCCTTTCTCTTTAGCAGGTCTTT
>CAZWJY010000226.1:0-2609 GCA_964634335.1 uncultured bacterium | reverse complement strand
ATACCATCCAGACAATTTAGAAAAACAAGAAAGGGGGTGAATTATGGGAGCCCTTAGTATCATCTTAGGACTGGGGATGCTTATAAATGCCCCCAGAGCATCGGAGGTATGGGAGCGGGAGGTGGTGTTTGAGACCTGGTGCCCTTATATGGTTACCTTCCCACCGGGCGAGGATTCAGCCAGCTTAGACTCCGTAATTATACCTTGGGATACCCTCAAAGCCGTATTCACAAAGTATGGAGCAGAACTTATTCGGAAGCATTTCCCCTGGATTGAACCCGGCGATACCTTGGCTGTTAAATGGCCGTCTGGAGATACGATAAGGATTCCAGACTTCTCAAGGGTCTTCATAGCGAGGTTTCCAGAAGGGAGCAATACAGAGGAGATTGCAAATGTCTTAGAATCCACACCGGGTGTAGTCTATGCCCATCCAAATGTGGAATATGAATATCAAGGAACCTTTCCTAACGACCCTCTTCTTAATAAGCGGTATGGAGCTAGTAATGATAGTGGCAGGGTTCAGTGGTCTCTTTATAACGATGGACCTCTTTCTGCCTATTACCGTCCGGATGCAGATATTAATGCAGGAGACCCCAATAAATTAGCTGCCTGGGATATATATCAAGGGAATGATGATATGTCAGTGGCAATCATTGACCAAGGGGTTTTTATAAACCATCCAGACCTGCAGGATAGATTTAGTATTGACAGTGAGGAACCAGATGGCGGGTGGTTAGACTACTCCCACGGAACTGCTATAGCTGGAATTATAGGAGCTAACACAAACAACGGTGTAGGAATAGCAGGCATAGATTGGCATACTCAGATGGTGGCAAGGAATGCAGGAGGAGAGTGGGGACCGAACCCTGACAGGGCACGTGAGGCAATATTGGAACTCTGTACTTCTGATGAATCTTCTCATAAGTGGGTGAACGCATTCAATATAAGTTTTGCTACTCGCACTACTCCTTCATATAACAGTCAAATCACCCTTAGAAGGGTTATGGGGACTGCGACTATCCAGGACCGTCTCTGCGTAACACCAACTGGTAATGCTGTCAAAGGGCACGGGGGGTTCGAGGCTTATCGCTATCCCGCTGCCTTTTCCAGGGGGTTTTTGTGGCCTGGTTGCACTGACGGAATCATTGCTGTAGGAGCCTCAGACTCAGAAGACTCAGTGTCCTTTTATTCCCTCCATGGCAACCACATCGACCTGGTAGCACCCGGAGGAGACTCACTGTGGAGAGACGTGAACGATAATGACCGCCATGAAGATTGGGAGAAGGATACCATAGGGATAGTCTCTACAGTCGATCCTTCCTATACCAGTCCTGACCCCAGCATTCCAGATGGTTATGCCGAATGGATAGGGACATCGTTTGCTGTCCCTCATGTTGTGGGTGCTGCGGCACTTCTCAAGGAATATGCCTATTTCCGATGGTCTCCTGGGAAACCATACTTGGAGAACGATGATATTGAAAATATCCTTAAATATACAGCAAAGGACCTCGGCCCAACATATGGACATGTACCTAATCCGAGTACAGGTTATGGTCGGCTTGATATATACAAGGCTTTGAGCTGGGTTAAGCAGGCTATAGACAATAACGACTGGTATAAGTGTGAGGCTGGAACGACTGCAGCAGCACGTAGAGATATTGTGGAAGGAACCCAGACTATCCATTTCTATGACTGCTATCCTATTGGAGACTCTCCTTCAGAAGGGTATACGGTAACACGGCATAGAGTGGAGATAGATGTGCAATTTCCAGGCAAAGGAAGAAAGCCTCTGGTATGGTGCAACCAGAACATATATCACACCGGATATTCTCCTGGTGAAGGAGCCTGGGTTGGTAACCCGAAGAGAATGGCAAATGACCATGTATACGGATTCCCCTGGGGTGGTGTAGTAGAGGGAAGTGTAGAGGATGGAATCGCTACCCTCTATACCTATGTCTACGAATTAAAGGGAGAAGATATACCACCCTTCTCTGGAAATTGTGAGGACTGTGGTCATTACTGCGTATGGTTCCTTTTTAATTGGCCTCCTTTGCCTTGGCCCGACTGTCCTTATCGTTGTGACATCTACTGTTGTTATCCAAACCCTGCAATCCAGAATTACATTGACCCTCCTACAGGGAGTATCTGGATTCCTTGCCGTCCTGAGGACGCAGACATCCGCTATACAGTATTCTGGCCTCCTGCAGGTTCCCTTCCCAAAAGTATAGAAGAGCCATCGGAAAAGGTATACCCCTTTGCTCTCTATCCTGCCACACCTAACCCCTTCTCAAATACCACGACTCTAAAGTATAGCCTCCCCCAAAGTTCCCATGCCTCTTTGAAAATCTATAATGTTTCAGGCAGGCTTGTTAAGACCCTTTTAGAGGGTCATCAGGATTCTGGTATCTATAAGCTAAAATGGGATGGGAGAGATGAAGGAGGAAAACTTGTCTCCTCTGGTATATACTTCGCTACCCTGATAACCAAGGGTCATCAGGCTACCTCTAAGCTCATACTCAGGCGATGATAAGGGATAAGGGGGCAGCAAAGGCTGCCCCCTTGACATCTATGATAATTCTTCTTTAATAGAGGAGAGATGAAGATTTTTC
>CAZWJY010000225.1:1843-2633 GCA_964634335.1 uncultured bacterium | reverse complement strand
ACGATGGGAATATTGTGAAGGTAGTAATTGCCTTTCCTCCCAAACCTCCTGCAGACTATATGATTGCTAATATAGCTAATGAGACCTGCGAGAATGTTGTCCTCTATTTAGGAAAGACAGAGTTTAGGGGTCGAGGGGTATGGGTTACTGCTATTGCTATAGATACTTCCAAAGTAGAGAGGACTGTGGGTAAGAGTATATATGACCCCAAAACAAATAAGATTGAATGGCAGGCTGCTAAAAAGGAGGGATAGGGTAAGATAGGAACCAAAATTCTACCCTGAGAGATTGTATCTTCAATAAATAGTTAAGTTATTGTTTCATAATTATTTTATATAGCTATGATAATGAATTTCTGTTCCTCCCTTCACCCACCAGCGAGGGTCAGTGGCTACCCCTCCTACCATTACCTGCCAGTGTAGGTTTGGTCCTGTGCAGAGTCCTGTTCTTCCAAGTCTTCCTATTATCTGCCCCTTCTTAACTCTATCTCCTTTCTTTACTAAAATTTTACTCAGGTGAAGATAGACAGAGTGAACCCCTCCTCCATGAGCAATAACAATAGTCTTACCATGGACATCCAATTCTTTTGCCATTGCCACTACTCCATCACCGCATGCAACTACAGGGGTTCCCACGACATTGGCAATATCTATCGCCTTGTGTCTCCATTTTGCTAATTCTCTGCCATACTTTCTTGCTCTTCCAAAAGTAGATGTCACAAGACCTTTTGCAGGCCATATGAAATTTTTGGTAGGGATTATATCATCAGGGTTTACTCTGTATGCCTGAT
>CAZWJY010000225.1:0-1833 GCA_964634335.1 uncultured bacterium | reverse complement strand
GCCTGATAGAAATACTTATGCTCATATCTGAGCATATCGTGGGTCTCTTCTGTAAGGGTAGGGATATCCAGTTTTACTGTATCCTTCTTTGTAAACTCTGCAGATATCACCTTAAAGGGGAGTTTGAGGTTCTTCCTCCTACCACTTTCATTATAATAGAGGGTGAGATAATAGTTCCCAGGTTTTGTATCCATATCTATGGCAACAAAGGTTCCATAAAGACAACGGTCTCTCTCAATCTTCACCGGGTATAATTTATATAGATTACCAAGGCATCTTACCTTAGGATTTTCTAAAGGGAGGATGGAGACTATGGCAAGGGTAGCGGGTTCACCCTGTTGATAAGTATCCTTATCAAGCCATATCTTTTGAATAATTCCACCCATTAAGGAGGGAGCAGGGACCCTTTCAGGAATAGAGATGGGCTTCTCTTCTTCCTTTTTAAAGATAGAGGTAGAACCCCTTTTAAGGGAATATTCCTCATAAATAGGCGGACCTTTCAATCCAATCTCTATGAGTGGGGGAGGTTTCCTCCATCTGTTTAAGGGATAGGGGAGCTCTTTTACAGGAGTAAAGGATAGAGATTCTATAGGAACTTCCCAGATATAACCCGGTCTGGACTCTACACTTACTATCTCAGGTATTACAGGTTTATGCTCTATCTTCTTGGGACAACTCAGAGAGAGAAGAAAGATGAGGCTAAAGGTCTTTCGCGCATCTAAAACCATAATACCTATCTTTCACAAAAGGCTTGAGTTCCAGTCGTGAAGTGACTTTTAAATACTTAGGTTTTGTAGATATCCATGAACCACCTCTCAATACATGGGTATAGCCTGAGTCAGGACCCTTAGGATTTTTCTGAAAGGATTCTGGATATCTCTTCTGGTATATATCCTGGCACCACTCCCAGACATTACCTGCCATATCATACAACCCATATCCATTAGGAGGAAAACTCCCCACAGGTGCTGTCCATTCATATCCATCCAGTTCTTTCTCTCCCTGGGGTGCATAGTTACATTTAGTTTTATCAGGTGGGTCTTTACCCCAGGGATAAGGTCCTTCAAGACCTCCACGAGCTGCCCATTCCCATTCTGCTTCTGTAGGTAACCTCTTACCCTTCCATTCTGCATAGGATAAGGCGTCATAATAGCTCACTCCTACAACAGGTTGGTCTGGTTTATTGAAGTGTGGGTCATTGAAATAAGGTGGTTCTGGATGACCTGTAGAATCTATAAACTCCTTATACTCTCTATTTGTCACTTCATATTTATCAAGATAGAAGGAGTCTACCTCTACTTCATGGGGAGGTGATTCCCCAGGATTTTCTGAGCCCATCACGAATCTCCCTCCAGGGATGAGAACCATCCCCTCAGGAGGTTTTATCTTCCTTATAGGTTTAACCTCCTCCTTCTTCTTTACGCATCCTATTAAAAGGATGGCTATGGTTATTAAAGTTATCCTCTTCATCTTATCTTAAGGATTTTCTCTACCTCTACCCCTATCGGGGTCTTAGCCTGAATAAAGTATACACCAGGAGGAACTTCTATCCCTTTTTCATCTCTTCCATCCCAGGTGATGGAATAGGTTCTGGGCTTTTGGCTCTGGGTTTTAGTAAAAGTCTTCACCAATCTGCCTGATGCGTCATAGATTTTAAGACCAATCCTGTCTTTTACTGGGAACTGAAAACTGATAACTGAGAACTCCTTAAAAGGGTTGGGGGAGACCTGAAGAGTTTTAGAAAGAGTAGGGGAAGCTTTCTCTTCTATACCGGTAGGGGTGTATTTGAGGACATATCCTCCTGTTCCTGCATAGATATTGCCATCCGAGGTT
>CAZWJY010000224.1:0-2706 GCA_964634335.1 uncultured bacterium | reverse complement strand
TAACCCCCATCCTTAGTTTGTTGAACAGAACTTCCGATATCAGACTTATATCCACCATAGGTTTTTGTCCAGAGGATATCACCTTTAGAATCCGTTTTTATGAGATATATATCATTTCCTATTCCATAAGACTCTGTGTATCCTATTATAATATAACCTCCATCCTTAGTTTGTTGAATCCTGCCTCCTATATCAGTCCCTTCTCCTCCATAGGTTCTCTTCCAGAGAATTTTGCCTTTTGGATTAGTTTTTATAATCCATATATCGCCCTTATCCGCTCCATAAGATGCTGTCCCTCCTACTGCGATATAACCGCCATCAGAAGTTTGTTGGGCAAAAGTTGCAAAGTCATGCTTCTCCCCTCCATAGTTCCTCTTCCAGGTTACGGTTCTTTCATACTTACAGGTTAATATATTTATAAAACAGAGAATCCAAACCTTAAATAACAGTCTATCTCTTTCGCTCCTGTCCCATTTTCTATGAGAATTCACATTTTATTATAGAATAGTTAGATAGCCTGTCAAGGGGTCTCTTGCTTGAATTATGCAAGTTTTAAAGAGCAATCAACTTAGGGGTCATACCTGTTCAGGATGTAAACTGGAGCGAAGAGATGGGTAATCTTGGTAGGAGACTGGAGAGAATCTCTATCCCCCGAGGAATTCTACAGCCATCCATATCAAGAGTCCTGCTAATATCCCTATGGCTATCTTGGGTGAGAAGAATAGGAGGATAAGAGCTCCTATCCCAAGAATGAACATACCCACAAGACTTTTATTCCCTTTCGGTTTTTCAACTCTCTCCCTTTCCAATCTCGTTTCCCCTTCACTTATCTTCCTCAATGCTCTACTCATATCCTTTGGGAATCTATAGAGGAGTTCCTTCCATTCTCCTATCCATTCTATTATAGAAAACCTCCCATCCTCTCTTAAAAATCTCCACATAAACTTCCTTGCAAAGGGGATGGTTTCAAAATCAGGGTCCAAGGTAAATCCTATGCTCTCTATTGTGGAGACAGCTTTTCCAAGGTATAAGAAGCCTACCGGTATATTTATCCTGTATTTTCTAATAAGCCTGTTTATCTCATTAAAGAATTCTCTTACCCTTACTCTCTGTAAGGACCTTCGGTTATATTTCTGTAAAAGGTCAAAGATATCCTCTTCAAGTTCACCTGATAACTCCCCATCACTTATCATCCCCATTTCAGAGAAGACCTGGGATAGTGTATCAGAGTCTTCTAATAGAATAGCTTTGAACATTCTCTTCAAATAATCCTTAGTCCTCTTATCCAATCTCTGAGCCATTCCAAAGTCTACAGGGGCTATCACATTCCCTGGGAGGACAAAGATATTTCCTGGATGAGGGTCTGCATGAAAGAATCCATCCACAAGTATCTGCTTCAGGGTAAGACTCGCTCCTCTCCGGGCAATGATTTTGGGGTCGCAACCATTCCTTACTAATCCTTCAATGTCTGTAATCTTTATACCTTTTATCCTCTCCTGAACAAGCACCCTATCTGTTGTCCAGTCCCAGTATATTTTTGGGATATAGACATAAGGGTCATCTTTAAAATTCCTTCTGAACCTCTCCGCATTCTCAGCTTCATGATAGAAGTCGAGCTCCTTCTTTATCATTCTGGCAAACTCTTCCACGATTTGAGGAAATCGGTAGTATTTGGCATCAGGGATATTTCGGTCTATAAGGGATGCAAGGGACCTTAGGATATCTATATCTATCTCTACTATCTTCCTTGCTTCTGGATATTGAACCTTTACAATTACCTCCTCACCTGTCTTCAGAGTAGCGGGGTGGACCTGGGCAAGGGATGCGGCAGCAGAAGGTCTTTTATCAAAATCTTTAAAGAGTGTAGATATAGGGGCTCTTAACTCTTCCTGAATAACTTCTTCTATCTTATGATAAGGGATAGGGGGGATGGAGTCCTGAAGTTTAGAAAGTTCCTTTGTTAACTCAGGAGGGAAGATATCAGCCCTTGTGCTTAAGAACTGTCCCAGTTTTATGAAGGTGGGACCGAGTTGTTGAAGGATAACCCTTATTTTCTCAGGAAGGGCTCTTCTCGATATCCTTTCCTTCTTATAGAAGAGCCAGAGGGGATTAATCTGCCTGAGATAAAGACCAAGCCCTTCCTTTGCAATAACAGTAAGTATCTTTCGGTATCGGAGGAGTCTCCGATACCTTTTCTCAATAAATTTAAGAATCTCTATCCTCTTTTAACTATCTTTTCTACCTCCCTTACCCTTTTTGAGAGCTCCTCTATTTGAGTCTTTGTAGCAAGTCCCATTCTACCTATGACTCTCTCCATAACCCTTTCCATTCTATTCTCCCAGGCTTCTCTTCCTTTCTCCATCCCCTGAAGAAGACTATCCAGCCATTCCTTCTCCTTTCTTGTCTCTTCTCCCTTGGAGATGAGCTCTTCTATCTTTTCTCTGGTGAGCCAGAAGGCTCCCAGACCTGCTAAGAATGCCTTTCTTGCCACTTCCCTCATTCTACACCTCCTTTCTAAAAATTTTAAATCTGAAAATCATAATGTCAACCCTGTATCTTCGCCTCAAAAGGGGGGATGGCTATTGAGATAGAGGTATGACCCCTTAGCTGGAGGCTTCTAATAAAAGAAGTTGCGAAGGCAATTTGGGAAATCTTTGATTTCCCTTTTATCCGCTGTTGTGCGAAGTTTCATTTTTTCCGAAAGTG
>CAZWJY010000223.1:1047-2714 GCA_964634335.1 uncultured bacterium | reverse complement strand
ACAAATTCCTTATCCCTTACCTTCACAATAGTTTCTGCCGACTTTCCTACATTCTTCACCCCTGCAAGACCGAATCTTATCTTCCCATCTTCTATGGAGAATCTATCCAAGGACCTATTCACATCTGGAGGAAGGACTTCTATTCCCATCCTTCTTGCCTCTCTAATGAGTCTATAGATTCTCTCCTGCCTTCCCATCTCACTATTTAAAGAGGCGCACATAAATTCCACAGGATAGTTAGCCTTCAGATAGGCGGTCTCGTAGGCAAGATGGGCATAACCTGCAGAATGGGACTTGTTAAATCCATAACCTGCAAAAGGTGCCATCATATCAAATATCCTCTCTGCTGTCTCCTTGGATAATCCATTCTTCATTGCCCCTTCAATAAAACTCTCCCTCTGTTGATACATTACCTCTGGTATCTTCTTACCCATAGCCCTGCGCAGAATATCTGCCTGGGAAAGAGAGAAGCCTGCTATAACCGAGGCTATGCGCATCACCTGTTCCTGGTAAAGAATAAGTCCATAGGTCTCCTTAAGCACAGGTTCTGTAAGAGGATGGGGGTAAACGACCTCTTTCTCCTTTCTCTTCCTCTGAATAAAACTACCCAAGTCTAAGGATGCAAGGGGCCCTGGTCTATAGAGAGAGATTACGGCAATTAACTCTGTTATATCCTTTGGTTTAAACTTTTTAAGGATATCTCTCATTCCTGGAGATTCTAACTGAAATATACCAATAGTCTCTCCCCTCTCTAAAAGTTGAAAGGTCTTCTTATCCTGGATAGGTATCTCCTTATCTATCGATTTCCCTCTCTCTTTTAGTAGCTTAAATGTATTATCCACTACAGAAAGGGTGCGAAGACCAAGGATGTCCATCTTTGGAAGCCCACAACTGGCAAGGGCATTCATATCATACTGGGTGGATATATCCCCCTCTGAGGAGCGATAGAGGGGAACAAACTCTGTAAGGGGCCTGGGAGTAATCACCACCCCTGAGGCATGGATGGATGCATGTCTTGGCATCCCTTCCAGTTTCTGAGCGATAGATATGAGTTCCTGATATTTGGGATTAGAGTGAACAAGAGTTTTGAGGTCTCCCACAAGGGCATCCTTAAGGGAACTTCCAAAGGGGATGAGCTTTGCCAGTCTATCTACCTCTGCGTAGGGGATATCCAGAACCCTTCCCACATCCCTCACCACTCCCCTTGCCTGCATAGTCCCGAAAGTAATTATCTGAGCCACATTCTTCTTGCCGTACTTCTCCTTTATATAAGATATCACTTCGTCCCTCCTCGTATCACCAAAGTCTATATCAATGTCAGGGAGAGATATCCTCTCAGGATTCATAAACCTCTCAAAAATAAGGTCGTATTTCAAGGGATCCACATTAGTTATCCCCAAAACATAAAGCACCACACTTGATACTGCCGAACCCCTACCAGGTCCTACAGGTATTCCTCTCCTTTTGGCGAAATCCACGATATCCTTTATAATAAGGACATATCCAGAAAAACCCATCTTCTCCATCACTGAGAGCTCGTAGTCAAGCCTCTCTTTTAAGGCAGGGGTAACCCTTCCGTATTTCTCCTTTAATCCCTTCTCAGCGATATGAGAAAGGTAATGAAAATTATCCCTATCAATATCGAGCCTCTAACCTTTCTTATCAGA
>CAZWJY010000223.1:0-1037 GCA_964634335.1 uncultured bacterium | reverse complement strand
CTCCCAGAGAAGTCCAGAAGGAGATTGCATCTTTCTGCTATCCTACCTGTGTTTTCTATGGCCTCTGGAAGTTCGGAAAAGAGAAGGGCCATCTCCTCTGGAGATTTAAAATAGACCTCCTTAGTCTCAAATCTCAACCTCTGTCTATCAGAGAGTCTCTTCCCTGTCTGAATACAGAGAAGGACATCATGGACATGGGCATCCTCCTTATTTAAATAATGACAGTCATTGGTAGCCACTATAGGTATGTTTAGCCTGTGAGAGAGACTTACCAATCCCTTTAATACCCCCTCAGAGCCAGAAATTCCGAGATTCTGGAGTTCAAGGAAAAAGTTGTCCTTCCCAAAGATATCCCTATAGTCCATCGCACTCTTAACTGCCTTTTCCTCTTCTCCCCTATGAAGATAATACGGAACCTCACCCTTGAAACATCCAGAGAGCCCTATAAGTCCATCTCTATACTCATTCAGTAAGTCCTTGTCTATCCTGGGCTTATAGTAGAAGCCCTCCAAATAGGCTAAGGAGGAGAGTTTAATCAGATTCTTGTATCCTCTCTCATCCATAGCTAAGAGGGTTAAGTGGAAGTTGGATTCAGGGATCTCAGAGTATATCCTCCTCTCCCTTCTATCCTTTGGAGCTACGTAGGTCTCCATTCCTATTATAGGTTTTATTCCCTTCTCCTGGGCCTTTTTGTAAAATTCAACTACTCCAAAGAGATTCCCATGGTCAGTAATGGCCAAGGACTTCATCCCCATCTTCTCTGCCCTTCCTATCAAATCATCGATTCTCATAGCTCCGTCCAATAGGCTGTATTCGGTATGGTTGTGGAGATGAATAAATTCCATTAAAGGACTCTATCCAGTTTTGGGATTATGTCAAGTTTGGAAATTCCGGGGTTATGGGAACCATAACTCGTATTGTTTATAACCTGGACAGTCTATATTCAGGTCTTGACTTTTCCAGATTTTCTGATATACTTTTTTTCTTATGAAGATTCACGAGTATCAGGCAAAGGAGATATTTAAAGGGTATAGAAT
>CAZWJY010000222.1:0-2756 GCA_964634335.1 uncultured bacterium | reverse complement strand
TAAACTTTGACCTTATGCCTACTCCAGAGCAGAGGGTATGGATGTGGAAGAGGGGGTGGGAGATAAAGAAGAAACGGAAGATTATGTATGCGGACTTCTGGAATGATGGAACTGTGTCTGATGGCTGTATTGCAGGGGGAAGGGAAGGGGGATATTTCCATGTAAACTGGCATGGGGATGTAGCTCCTTGCGTCTTCTTCCCTTATGCGGTCTCTAACATAAAGGATATCTATAAAAAAGGGGGAACAATAGACGATGCTATAAGGACACCCTTCTTTGAGGCTGTGAGGAAATGGCAGTTTAAGCATGGCTATCTTAGAAAGAATAAAGTAGATGGTCAAGATTGGCTTAGACCCTGCCCCATAAGAGACCACCACGCTACAGCTTGGAAGATAGTGAAGGAATATAATGCCTATCCGATAGACTATGCCCCGGAAGGAGGAGGCGATGAGAATTATCATAGAGCTTTTGAGCCCTACGATGAGCAATTGAAAAGGCTTACCCAACCTATCTGGGAATCTAAATACTTTAATAAAAGGGCTTGACAGTACCTCTGGAATGATTATTATATTACTGAAATGGTGAAGATAAGGCTGAAACGGATGGGAGCGAAACATAAGCCTGTATACAGGATTGTGGTAGCTGACTCAAAACGGGCAAGGGATGGCAAGTATATCGAGATGGTGGGTCATTATGACCCAAGGGCAAAGTCTACAAAGCTCCAACTGGACCGTATTAACTACTGGATATCCAAGGGAGCCAGACCTACTAATACAGTAGGGAAACTCTTGGCTAAGGCAAAAAAGAGCATAGTTGAACCTGAAATAACGAGAGGAGGCGAAAATGAAGGAACTGATTGAATATATAGCTAAAGCGCTGGTAGATCACCCTGATAAAGTAGAAATAAAAGAGATCGCTGGCGAAAAGACCCTCATCTATGAGTTGAGAGTAGGTGAGGGAGACTTGGGTAAAATCATCGGTAAGGAGGGGCGAACAGCTAAGGCTATCCGTACTATCCTTACCGCTGCATCTATGAAAAAAGGGAAACGCGCCCAGTTAGAGATCATCGAATAAAAGAGGTGTATCTGCCATCCCTTGCCTATGAGGATCCATATCATAACTATCTTCCCTGAATTCTTCTCCTCTCCTCTAAAATTTGGAGTCTTGAGAGTCGCTCAGGATAAGAAAGCTCTGAGAGTAAATATTGTAAACCTGAGAGACTTTGCTACTGATACATATAGGACAGTGGATGATTACCCATTTGGTGGAGGAACAGGGATGATCCTTAAACCTGAACCAATATTTAGAGCTGTGGAGAGTGTAAAGAGTGAAAGCTCTAAAATCATCCTTCTCTCCCCTAAGGGGAGAAGGTTCTCTCAAAGGGATGCCTTAAACCTATCAAAGGAGGAGGAAATTATCCTCATCTGTGGAAGGTATAAGGGGGTGGACGAGAGGGTGAGGAGATATCTTATCACAGATGAACTCTCTATAGGCGATTATGTCCTCTCTGGAGGAGAAATCCCTGCCTTGGTTATCCTTGAGGCAGTGGCAAGACTCCTTGAAGGGGTCGTGGGAGATAGAAAATCCGTTGAGACCGACTCTTTCACAAGAGGGATTCTTGATGCACCTTACTATACAAGACCTCAGGATTTTAAAGGTTATAAGGTTCCAGAGGTACTCCTCTCTGGTAACCATAAAGAGATAGAAAGGTGGAGGATAAGAGAAGCCTTAAAGGATACCCTTGAGAAGAGACCTGACCTATTAGAGGAGGCAAACCTCACAGATATAGAAAAGGAGATACTATCCGAGGTGAGAAATGGAAAAGATAGAGAAGGTTGAGATACCATTCCTTAAATCAAAGGTCCCTGAGTTTGGACCTGGTGATACCTTAAGGGTCTATCATAGATTCTTTGAGGGAGATAAGGAGAAGATCCAATCCTTTCAAGGGACAGTAATCAGGATAAGGGGAGCAGGACTTAGAAAGAGCGTGACCCTTAGGAGGGTATCAAAGGGGATAGGGATAGAGTGGATATTCCAACTCCACTCCCCTAATATCACCAAAATTGAGATAAGGAGAAGGGGAAAGGTCCGTAGAGCAAAACTCTACTACTTGAGAAAAAGGAAGGGAAAGAAGGCAAAGGTGAAAGAGAAGAGGGTTGAGAAGAAATCTTGATATCCGAGAATGGAGAGAAAATGTTAGACTCTTATGCGGGGTAGATGAAGTAGGAAGGGGTGCTTTAGCAGGTCCTGTTGTAGCAGCTTCTGTCATTCTTAAGCCATTCTCAAGGATACTGGGTCTTGATGACTCAAAAAGACTCTCTCCTAAAAAGAGAGAGGAGCTCTTTAACAAGATTAAAGAGAATGCCATTACTTATGCCATAGCTCTTACAGGATGGAACGAGATAGATAGAATAAATATAAGGGAGGCAAGCTTTCAAGCTATGAGGAAGGCTATCTCAAGACTCAGGGTCTATCCAGAATTGGTCTTTGTTGATGGATTTAAGATTCCAGGTCTATCCATCCCTCAGAAGGCGATCTTAAGAGGAGATTCAAAAAGCGCTTCCATAGCTGCTGCCTCTATTCTGGCAAAGGTGACAAGGGATAGGATTATGGAGACCTTTCATCTCTATTACCCTGAGTATAATTTTAAGACTAATAAGGGTTATCCTACAAGGGAGCATATAGAGAATTTAAAACTCTTTGGTCCCTGCCCTATTCATCGGAGAAGTTATAGACCTGTAAGAGAGTGTATAAAA
>CAZWJY010000221.1:0-2761 GCA_964634335.1 uncultured bacterium | reverse complement strand
TTTTGAGACCAAAAACGACACCCTTCTTCCTTAGTCATTGCGAGGAGCGTAGCGACGGGCTCGCAATGACAGAGCCGAAATGGGTCGAATGCATAAATTATGGGTAATTTCAATTCTCCAAAGCCCTTGACGAGAGAGAATAGTCCACTATTATTTACTTATGGGGATTTTTGAGAAGGTCAACCTCCTATCCCAGGCTGCTCAGTGGGATGTGTGTAGCACCTGTCTATCTGAAAAATTGAAGAGAAGGAGGAGTCCTTTTGGCAGATGGATATATCCTGCAGTAATGCCTGACGGGAGGAGGATTCTCTTATTAAAGGTCCTTATGTCCAATGTCTGCGAGAATGACTGCTACTACTGTGCATTCCGTCGTTCAAGGAATTATAGAAGGGCAGGCTTTACTCCAGAGGAGCTGGCAAGATTCTTTATGGAATTGAGAGAGAAGGGGTTAGTTCAGGGGTTATTCCTGAGTTCAGGGGTATTTAAAGACCCAAAGACTGCAATGGATAGGATGCTTGCTTGCGTGGAGATTCTTAGAACTAAATATAAATTCCCTGGATATATCCATCTGAAGGTTCTTCCAGGTGCTGACCATGGAAGTATAGAGAGGGCAGTAAGGCTCGCCTCAAGGGTCTCTATAAATATAGAGGCACCATCTGATGCCCACCTTAAAAGGATAGCAAAGGATAAGGACTTTCAGAAAGATATTCTTGAGAGGATGGAATGGATAAGAAGGTTTATAGAAAAAGAGGAGAGGAGAGTGAGCCAGACAACCCAGTTTGTGGTGGGAGCCTCTGAGGAGAGAGATAGAGATATCCTTAAAACTGCCACAAAGCTCTATAAGGATTTTGGACTGGATAGGGTCTATTACAGCGCATTTCAACCTATCTCTGATACCCCTTTGGAAGGGAAACCACCTACCCCCCTTTTGAGAGAACATAGACTATATCAGGCAGACTTCCTCCTCCGCAGATACGGTTTCTCCCTTGAGGAGGTCCCCTTTGATAAGAGTGGGAGCCTCTCCTTAGAAGAGGACCCAAAGCTGAGATGGGCAAAACTTCACCCTGAGTATTTCCCCTTAGACCCGAATAGAGCCTCTGAGGAAGAACTGTTGAGAGTTCCAGGAATAGGTCCAATAACAGCCCAGAGGTTGGTAAAGGAGAGAAGGAGAGGGGAGATCCGCTATATAGAAGACCTCGCCTCCCTTGGAGTGATATGGAAGAGGGCTCTCCCCTTTCTGATAATTAAAGAGAAGCCCAGAGAACAACTCTCCTTCTCCCTGTGAAACCGATAGTAGCTATTGTTGGTAGACCAAATGTAGGGAAGTCTACCCTGTTTAATAGACTCATTAAAGAGAAGGTCTCTATAACCTATAAGGAGCCAGGGGTAACAAGGGATAGGGTATATAGAGAGACATCCTGGATGGGTAAGAGGTTTATCCTGGTAGATACGGGTGGTCTTATACCCTCTGCTTCAGACTCCCTTCTCCAGGCTATAAGGAGTCAGGTAGAGGTAGCCCTTAACCAGGCAGATGTTATCCTTTTTATGGTAGATGCAAAGGAAGGGCTTTCACCCCTTGATGAGGAGATAGCCAGACTCCTCTATAAAAGGGGATGCATACTTGTTGTAAATAAGATGGATACAAAAGAGGGGAAGGCTAACCTTTCAGACTTCTATAGGTTGGGGATAGAAAGGATATTCCCTATCTCTGCTGAACATGGGAGTGGGGTGATAGAACTCTTGGAGGAGATAATAGAAAGGATCCCTAAACCCTCTGAAGAGGAGGATAAGGATATAGCAAGGTTCGTAATTCTTGGCAGACCAAATGTGGGAAAGTCTTCCCTCTTAAATGCTATCCTGGGTGAGGAGAGAGTGATTGTGGATAAAACCCCAGGAACTACAAGGGAACCTGTGGAGACATCCTTTACTATTAATGGTAAAAAATATAGGATTGTTGATACTGCAGGGATAAGAAGGAAGGCAAGGGTAAAAGCAGAGGTGGAGTATTTTTCAATATTGAGGGCAATAAGGAATATTGAGAGGAGTGATGTCGCCCTTCTTATGATAGATGCAAAGGAAGGAATAACTACTCAGGATAAGAAGATTGCATCCCTTGTAGAAGATAGAGGGAAAGGGCTTGTAGTAATAGCAAATAAATCTGACCTCTTAACTAAGGATGAGCTTAAAAATCTAAGAAGAGAATTCTATCTAAGGGCTCCTTTTCTAAATTATGTTCCTGTTGTTTTAACCTCTGCAATTAATGGTAGAGGTATAAGGGAAACCTTAAGAACTGTGGAACTTGTATTTTCAGAGGCAAATAAAAGGGTAGATAAGAGTCTTTTAGAAGATACGATTCTACCTGAGATAGAACATTACCCCTCAAGATTGAAGGTATCCTCTATATCTCAGGTAGGTATAAGACCACCAACCTTTGTGTTAAGGGTAAAGGGTAGAGATTCAATCTCAGAGAATTATATTAAATTTATAAAAAATACTCTCCGTAAATACTTTGGGTTCCAGGGGAATCCCATAAGGGTAAGATTCAAGTTCTGAGTTCTTTTAAGACCACCTTGACTTTTAAGGAAAGGTGACTAAATTTTAAGTAATGGAGGGCTAGACCTAACTGGGAAGGCAGCGGACTTGAAATCCGCCGGGCTTATGCCCTTGGGGGTTCGAATCCCTCGCCCTCCGTAGGGCTCGGGTTCGTCGAGGTATCGGAAGCGAATCCCTCGCCCTCGTAGGAGAGGTGGCCGAGATAGGT
>CAZWJY010000220.1:0-2778 GCA_964634335.1 uncultured bacterium | reverse complement strand
TATATGCGTAAAAACGAACCAGAGATTATTAAGAGACAGCTTAAGAGTCTTGGACTCAACCTCAAATTTGTGGATGCTAAGGAGGAATTCTATAACGCCTTGAAAGGGATTACTAAACCAGAAGAGAAGAGAAGGGTTATTGGTGAAAGGTTTATAAGGGTCTTTGAGAGGGTAGCAAAGGAGATTGGTGCCAGGTATTTAGTTCAGGGAACTATTGCCCCGGACTGGATAGAATCAGGAGGGGGTTTAAGGGATAGAATAAAGTCCCACCATAATGTGGGAGCATTGCCTGAACAGTTAAATCTTGAAATTATTGAACCATTGAAAGACCTCTATAAGGATGAGATAAGAAAGCTTGCAAGGCATTTAGGAATTGAGGCATCAGAGCGTCAACCCTTCCCAGGACCTGGTCTTGCCGTAAGGATTATTGGAGAGGCTACAAAGGAGAGGACAGAGACTATCAGGGAAGCCTGTGCTATTGTTGAGGAAGAGATTGAGAGGGCAGTGGAGAATGGGGAGATGGATAGACCCTGGCAGTATTTTGCAGTGCTCCTGCCTGTGAAGAGTGTGGGAGTTAGAGGGGATGTGCGCACCTATGGAGATACTATTGTGGTAAGAGCTGTTGAAAGTATAGATGGGATGACTGCTGCCTATTCTAAGATTCCCCATAATGTTCTGGAGAGGATATCCATAAGGATTACCAATAATCTGAAGAGTATAAGTAGGGTAGTCTATGATATAACCAATAAGCCCCCTGCTACCATAGAATGGGAGTGAAGATATATGTTGTAGATAATGGTGGGCAATGGACCCATCGGGAGTGGAGGGTACTAAAATACCTGGGAGTAGAGACAGAAATTATCTCTAATACTACCCCTTTTGAGGAGATAGATTCTAAGGGGCTGGTCTTAAGTGGAGGGGCACCAAGGGTAGGAGAAGAGGTAATAAAATTGGGGAAGACCTCTGAGTATTTGGAGAAGGCGGAGTTTCCTATTCTCGGAATCTGTGTAGCCCACCAGTTTATGGCTGTCCATTTTGGAGGAGAGGCAGGTCCTGCAGAGACTCCAGAATATGGAAAGACAGAGATTATTGTAGATGAGCCTGATGAGTTGTTTAAAGGATTACCTGATAAATTTATCGCCTGGGAATCCCATAATGATGAGATTAAGAAACTCCCGGAGAATTTTATCAGGCTTGCCCATTCTAAGAATTGTCAGTTTCAAGCAATACGGCATAGAGAAAGGTCAATCTTTGGAGTCCAATTCCATCCAGAAGTTGAGCATACTGAGTATGGGTATGAGATTTTTAAGAATTTTATAGAGCTATGCAAGGGTTGACTTGACCAGATATTAGGGTATCTTTAAATAATGAGACTTATCTTAGTATCTAATAGAGAACCCTGGATATGTGAGAGGTCTAAGAAAGGGGTCTTTTATAGAAAAGCAATAGGAGGGCTTGTCTCTTCTTTAGACCAGGCTATAAAATTGAGAGGAGGGTTATGGATAGCCTGGGGTAGTGGAAGCGATGACTTTATACAGGGAGATACAGTCTCTGTCCCACCTGAAAATCCTAAGTATCATCTCAAAAGAATAAAATTGTCAGAAAGGGAGATAGAGAGATATTACAGGGGTTTTTCTAATGGAGTCCTCTGGCCCTTCTTTCATATATTCTTAGAAAGGGTAAGATTCGATAGAAGATTATGGGAATACTATCAGAAAGTAAATCAGAGGTTTGCAAAAACTGTTGTAGAGATGATGAAGCCAGATGATATGGTATGGGTCCATGACTATCACCTTGCCCTTGTTCCTCAATTCATCAGAGAAATGAGAGAAGATGCCAGGATAGCCTTCTTCTGGCATATCCCCTGGGTAGATTGGGATGTATTCAATAAACTCCCCTGGAGGAGAGAACTTATTAGAGGATTATTGGGAAGTGATTTTATAGGCTTTCATACAAGGGAATATGTGACAAAATTTATTAGATGTGCTAAAAAACTTGGCTTCTCAATTGTTGGTAAAGAGATAATAAAGCAGGATAATCGGAAAGCAAAAATAGGAGCCTTCCCTTTGGGAATAGATAATAAGATATTTAAGGCTTCTATGAGGGATGTCAATAGACTGAAAAAGAAGATAAATGCAGAGAAGATAATCATCGGTGTTGATAGACTTGATTATACAAAAGGGATTCTCCAGAGACTTTGGGCTTTTGAGAGGTTCTTAGAGAAGTATCCAAAATTTAGGGGTAAGGTCTCCCTGGTTCAGATTGCATCACCAAGTAGAACAAAAGTAGGAGAGTATAGAAGGATGAAACGGGATATAGATGAGAATGTGGGTAGAATTAATGGCACATTCCGGAGGATGGATTGGACACCAGTAATATATCTCTATAGAACATTTCCTCAATCTCAACTTTCGGTATTCTATAAGGCAGCAGATGTTGCCCTTGTTACTCCTCTAATGGATGGTATGAATTTGGTGGCAAAGGAATATATGGCTGCAAGGGAGGACGGTGTTCTTATACTGAGTGAATTTGCAGGAGCAGCAGAAGACTTGAAGGAAGCAATAATTGTTAATCCCTATGATATAGAAAGGGTGGCAGATGCTATCAAAGATGCCTTAGAGCTTCTCCCTTTTGAAAAGAATAGGAGAGCCAAAGCCCTGAGAAAAAGGATAAAGAAGAGAGATATTAACTGGTGGCTGAATAGTTTCCTGTATGAATGGGGTGAGATATATGGAATACGTATTTGATAAAATTGAGGATATAAAGATGAGAATAGAT
>CAZWJY010000219.1:729-2783 GCA_964634335.1 uncultured bacterium | reverse complement strand
GTAGTCCATTGTATCCATCCCTTATCACAGTATCATAGCCTATTATCCTTGATGCCACAACGGGTTTCCCTACTGCCATAGCCTCTAAGAGGACAATCCCAAAGGACTCTCCTCCAAGGGCGGGTGAGCAGTAGAGATCACAGGAGGCATAGTAGGAAGGAATCTCAGAAGAGGGAACAAAACCCTTGAAGAGAACCGAGTCTGATACCCCTAAGGACTCAGCAACTTTTCTGCATTCTTTACCTAAAGGACCTTTCCCCACTACAATCAAAAGGGCATCAGGGACTTCTCTTTTTATCAGAGGAAACGCCCTTAAAAGTTCTATAAGACCCTTCCTTTTATCCAACCTGCCAAGATAGAGGATTTTTGGTCTTGGGGTCCTAAGCTCCTCCCTTGGAGCTACTCCTGGATTGAACCTATCTACATCTACTCCACTAGGGATTATCTCATATTCTCCGGGTATATAAGGAGAGATGGTATCCCTTGCAGTAGGTGAGACAGCTATAAGCCCGTGGAGTTTTTCAATATACCTCTTAAAGAGTCTCTTCACAATAAATGAGCCTGCCTTAAAAAACCGGAAGCCTGTAGAATGAAAAGTGGAGATATTTACAGAAGTTGAATAATGGAGGGCAAAGAAGGAGATACTGGGTGGAAATGGACCGTTCATATGGACGATATCAAACCCCTCCCTCTTTAAAAACTCCTTTACCTTCAAAGGAATTTCCATACCCACAGAGCAGGTGGCAAAGGATTTATTCATAGGTATATAGAAGACCCTTCCTATCCTCTCTACCCCCTCCTCCTCTTCCTCCCCTGGATAATGGGTAGTAAGGATTTTTACCTGATGTCCGAATTTCCTCAAATATTTAGCAAGGTGATGGGTATACTCTGACACCCCTGATGGATAGGGGTAATAAGGATCAGAGGATATGCATATTTTCATAAATCAGTGAGGCCTGAAGTGCTCATATCCCTTAGGAAGCAATCTCTTCTCTCCTTCCCTCTCTACTATCCATGTCCCTTCTCCCTCCTCCACTTCCCCTATACAGGTGATTATAGTCCCAGAGAGCTCTTTTGGCAGTCTCTCAGAACTTGTGAAGAGGAGCTCATAGTCCTCGCCAGCATTAAGAACAAAATCCTTTAAAGGAAGGTCAAGCATTTTACAGACTCTTTCTGCCTCCCTACTTACAGGGAGTCTATCCAGGAAGATTCTAATTCTCACTTTACTTTCAGAGGCTATATGGAATGTATCCGTAGAAAGTCCATCAGAGGTATCTATGAGGGAAGATAGAAGATTTCTTAAGCTTATAGCTTCCTTAATCCTTGGTAAGGGGTGGAGGTGTTTCTCTATGGCCCTTTTAAATCCCCTTTTTCTCAATCCCTTCCTTAGAACAATCCTCCCTGTTTCAGAGAGACCCAATTCTCCACTGATATACAACTTATCCCCTGGCAAGGCCCCGCTCCGCTTACAGGGGTGAGAGGTTTTTCCCATAGCAGTAAGCACTAAGGAGAAGAGAGAAGAACTGCTCACTTCTCCACCAGTAATCTCCACCCCAAATCTCTCTACTACCCTTTCCATTCCCTTATAAAGAGATAATACATCCCTTCTCCTTAGAGAAGGGGGTAGGAGAAGGGAGACTAAGACACAAATAGGAGATGCCCCCATGGCTGCGATATCTGAGAGAGTAGCTCCCATTACCCTCCTGCCCACATCTGAGAAGGTCATATATCCGAGGTCAAAATGGACCCCCTCAACAAAGGCATCTGTAGTAAGCACAGTTCCGTGTTTCAGGACACACCCATCGTCTCCTATGGATACTAGAACTTCCTTCTGTCTCCTCTTCACTACTCTTTTAATCTCTTCCAGGAGCCTCAATTCCCTTAACACTTTTTATTATATTCTACCCTGCCCCTTCTTGTCAATGGGCATAAATTTTTTGATAGCGTATCTCTTGACTTCTCTTTAGAAAGGGATATACTTGCATATGGTAGAGGAGTTTAGAGAAAAGGTAAGGGATTTTGTTCAAAGAGAAGTTGCCCCTAAGGCCTTGAAG
>CAZWJY010000219.1:0-719 GCA_964634335.1 uncultured bacterium | reverse complement strand
ATTATTAAGAGGATGGGTGAGGAGGGTTTTATGGGAATCCCCATCCCTAAGGAATACGGAGGAGCAGGCCTCTCCACCCTTCACTATGCAGTGGCAATAGAGGAGGTTTCAAGAGTATGTGGTTCTACTGGTATTACCCTTGCTGCCCATACTTCCTTGGGAACTTATCCCATATATATCTTTGGCACAGAAGAACAGAAGAGAAAGTATCTCCCTAAACTCTCCTCTGGCCAAACCCTGGGTTCCTTTGCCCTTACTGAACCAAATGCAGGTTCTGATGCTGCAGCCGTAGAGACCACTGTTACCCTTACTAAGGAAGGTTGGATACTCAACGGCTCCAAGAGATTTATAACCTCCTCCCGTTTTGCTGGAGTTATAATAGTAGCCGCATCTCAAGATAGAACAAAGGGTGCCCATGGTATAACCTCGCTTATTGTGGAGGAGGGAACACCTGGGATGTCTATAGGAAAGAGGGAAGAGAAGATGGGACTCAGGGCTGCGGATACATCCGAGATATTTTTTGATAACTGCGTTGTCCCTAAGGAGAATCTACTTGGAAAAGAGTACGAAGGGTTTAAGGTATTTATGGTCTCCTTGGACCATGGAAGGATAAGTATAGGAGCTATGGCCTTAGGGATTGCTCAGGGAATTCTTGATGCCTGCATAGAGTATGTGAGGTCTCAAGCATTGAAGAGGGCCCAGAGGGCCCAGAAGATTAT
>CAZWJY010000218.1:0-2788 GCA_964634335.1 uncultured bacterium | reverse complement strand
GGGTATCTTATATAAGTCTGAGCAGCTTCCAGATAGTAATAAAGCTTCTGCGTTAATTCCTCAACTCTCTCTCTTTCTCCCTTGGTAAGTGCGGTTATTATCTCATCTATCATTTTTTCAATGCGATTCACTATCTCCTCAGGCGAGAACCAGACTTCTAAGAATTTCACAATGATGGTTAAGCGTCTCCTCCCAGCCTCCACACTCATCTGACGCCAGAGCCTAAATAGACGGTCAGAGAGGTCATAGAGAACCCTTTTTTTCCCTTTCTCCCTGATGAGTCGGACATATCCCCCTCGTTTTAGCCTGGTGAGTTGAGAGATTGTAATATTGACTGGAAGCCGAGCCATTCGGGAAATCTCCATAGGGGTAGGGGGTCCTTCTGATAAGGCGATGGCATCCAGAATCTTTCTCTGCTGCACCGTAACATCCTTCATCCTGTCCTGAAAATAGGGGGTGAGTCCATCTAAGAGATTGAAGAGCGATTTTTCCACTTCCAGCATTCTGTCTTCAGTAAAGATTTCGTAGAGACTTAAGACCAGGCGGGGATTGCCTCCTGTTAAATGAAAAATAGCCTTTATGCGGTAGCGAACCTGTTCAAACTGTTTCAAATACTCTCCTCTCCCATCCATTTTAAGCCTGCATTTAATGAGCTCCTCAACCTCTTCCTCTGAGATTTCCTGCAGCCATAGAATCTCAAAGAAGTTATAAAAAGGCTTCTCATATTGAGCAACCGCATTAAAAATGGTAGGTGCTGTGCCAATGAGCATCAGGATATCTTGACTCATTAAAACCTCCCGCAGCCTCCCCTGGTCCTCTTCTGTGAAATGAGGAAGTATATCCTGGATATTATCAAGGAGGAGAAGGAATCTTTTATTCTCTTCTCCTCTTTTCTGCTTCAGGAAATCCAGAATCCTTTCGCACTCCTCTTTCCCAAGTATAGGAATTTTGGAGAGTTGGGCTTTAATTTCTAAGGCGTCAGCCCAGCCTGTTTCATCACATATCTTCTCAAGACCTACAAGAAGCATCTCTGCAAGAGTGGTGATTCTGTATTCCTCCTCACCAAAGAGGACAGGCACCCAATAGCAATTCAGATTTGAAATTCCAGCCCAGGAGATATTGCCTTTTACTATATGATAGATAAGGAGCAGGAGATGGGTTTTACCTGCCCCTCTCGGACCTATAAGGAGGAAGTGCTGGAGCCCTTCGGATTTGGGCGTCTCCTTTAGAGTCTTTAGGAGTCTCTCCAGAATCCCTTTTCGCCCTACCAGAGTCTCTTTTAAGTCCTCCGGAGGAATCAGGGCAGGGCGATACTTATAAAGAGGTTTTGCCATATCTCTCCTCCTTTAAAAGGTATGGAACCTAAGCCACCAGTCCCTGAGAACCTTAGTGGAGAAACGGTAGACATCCCTTTCCTTATTCAGCACAATGTAGAAGTCATTCTCCAGTTCAGTAAGAAGGTCGCTAAGGGTCTCTTCTGTTCCCTTTCCTTTAGTCTCCATCTGAAAGATTTTGAAAAATTCGCTTTTCGCCACTTCCCCCTTCCTTGCCACTTCCATTAACAGTCTCTTTGAGATACGAGCTTCCTCTTCACCATAATATTTTTCCAGTCTCTCATAATAGTGGTCAAAGTATGTTCTGTTATAGGGGGCAAGGACGCCATCCTCATAAGCTTTCTCTATAATCTCCTCTGAAAGTTCTCCCTTTCCCTGTTGTTCCATCTTATTCAAAGCCTCCCGAACAAGAATCTGGATGAAGAAGGGTATAGGAACTTCTATAATCTTTAGAAACTTCTCTACAAGCCTATCAGGGACATCTTCAAAATTGCCCTCATTCTTTAACAGAACCCTGATATGCTCCCTTGCCGCTTCTATTGGATACTCTCGGATATTGATGATATGGAGGTCGTTGATTACCTCAGTTCCGACCCCTACATCCTTAAGCACCTTTCTCATACCTATGGAACCACCAATAATCCATCTGACTTTATCCAGAAGTTCAGGCATCAACCTTACACCTCTAAGCCAGAAGAGGAACTCATCCGCTTTTTTAGAAATTCTGTTTATTCTATGGATGAGGATGGGTAGTTCGTCGGTAATAAGTATGAGGCGGTCATCCATACTTTTTAGGGTTTTGAGAAGTTCTCTCCCTTTATCTCTCCAGTCCTTTCCCATTTTCTCTCTTAAGGAGATTTTGAATTCTGCTATACCCACAGTCTCAATTCGGCTCACTGCCCCACCCACTATCCTCTGGATTCCTTCCCATACCTTTTCTAAGAGCCCTTTCTCAGCAACTCTGGTAATCAACTCTACAATGAAATCTCCAGGTCCCTCAATCCATTCCGTATCCAGATAAATAGTCTTCCAACCAGGTTCTGGCTTATCCATAATCTTAAGCATTATGCTTGTCTTTCCGAATCTGCGAGGAGCCACAAGAAGCACAGAGGAGGTCTCCAGAGTCTTCCATATCTGGGCAAGCTCTTTCTCCCTATCCCAGAACTTATCACCCCTCGCAGGAGTGCCAATCACACCCTTTACTCTCTCTCCTATCCATACAACCCCCTTTCATAACAATCTCGTTTTACAACAGAAATATTATATAACAGTTTAGTTATAATGTCAAGGGGGTATCTATGGGGCACTACTGCGTCTTAAAAGGGAGAGGCTAAGTGGAAGGCAGGGGCCAGGTCTACACTTTTAAGATAAGTTTAGAAATGTTCCCTTTAAATTTAAAAGATTACAATAAAATTAAAAAATTCAATACCTATCATTACTCCTCCTCCCTACTT
>CAZWJY010000217.1:0-2799 GCA_964634335.1 uncultured bacterium | reverse complement strand
CGGAGGAGCTTGGCTTCAATATAAACAGGATAAAACCAAAGGAGTTGTTAGAGGCGGTAGCAGCATAGGATACCGGACTTTTTAAAATTGGATAGAAAGGGGTTGACAAAGCTCCAGATTCTATTATCTTTATAAAAGATATTCAAGTTTCAAAAGGAGAGGAAAAAATGACAGAGCAGGAGTTGAAAAAGAAGAAGGTGAAGGAGTTATATGAGATTGCCAGAACCCTGGGGGTGGAGAACTATCAGGAGAGGCGTAAACAGGACCTAATATCGGCAATCCTTGAGGCAGAGGCAAGGAATAAGGAGAATGGCTATGTGGTCGTAAATGGAGTCCTTGAGGTCCTGAATGAAGGGTTTGGGTTCTTAAGGTCTTCGGAGCATTCCTACCTCCCCAGTTCTAATGATATATATGTATCCCCTGTCCAGATAAGGAGGTTTGGCTTAAAGACAGGGGATACGATTATAGGTCTGGCAAGACCCCCAAAGAATAATGAGAAGTATTTTGCTATTGCAAGAATCAGTGAAGTAAATAAGATGCCTCCAGAAAAATTGAGAGAGAGGGTTCCTTTTGATGCTCTTACCCCGCTCTATCCAAATGAGAGAATATCCTTAGAGGTCCCTGAGAAGAATGACTTCTCCTTAAGAGTAATGGACCTCTTTACCCCTATGGGAAAGGGACAGAGAGGGTTAATTGTCTCCCCACCGAGGGCAGGAAAGACTGTGCTCTTACAGAAGATAGCAAATGCTGTTACTAAAAACCATCCAGAGATATATCTCATAGTTCTCCTCATAGATGAGAGACCTGAGGAGGTTACAGATATGGAGAGGTCGGTAAAGGCTGAGGTGATAAGTTCAACATTTGATGAGGCACCTGATAGACATGTAGAGGTAGCGAAGATAGTTTTAGAAAAGGCAAAGAGATTGGTGGAGAATAAACAGGATGTAATGATTCTCTTAGACTCTATAACCAGACTTGCCAGAGCTCATAATATAGTGACCCCCCATTCAGGGAGAACTATGTCAGGAGGGCTTGATTCTAATGCCCTCCAGACACCCAAGAAATTCTTCGGCTCAGCCAGAAACATTGAGGAGGGAGGGAGCCTTACTATTGTTGCTACCGCTCTTATTGATACAGGAAGTAGGATGGATGAGGTAATCTTTGAAGAGTTTAAAGGGACTGGAAATTTAGAGATGGTTCTGGATAGGAAACTCTTTGAGAGGAGAATCTTCCCTACTATAGACCTCCAGAAATCTGCAACAAGAAAAGAGGAGCTCCTCCTCTCAGAATTTGAGTTGAATAGGCTCTGGCTACTGCGAAGGATTCTATCCGAGATGAACCCTGTAGAGATGATGGAATTCGTCTTGGATAAGATGAGACTTACAAAGACAAATCAGGAGTTTTTAGAATCTATGAATGAATAGGAGGTTAAATGAAGAAAGGGATTCACCCTAAGTATGTAGACTGTATAATAACCTGTGCATGCGGGAATAAAATAAAGACCAGGTCTACAAAGCCAAAGATATCGGTGGAGATATGTTCAAAATGTCATCCCTTCTTCACAGGTCGTCAGAAACTCGTGGATACAGAGGGAAGGGTAGAAAAGTATAGGCGCAGATATAAAAAGAGATAAATGGAAGAGATAGAAGGTCTTAATAAAAAGCTCCAATCCCTCCGGGGGTTCCTTTGAAATAGATAAGAAGAGAGAAGAACTTTCTAATCTCTTAAATTTTTCTCAATCAAAGGAATTTTGGAAGAACCCTGATAAGGCTAAGGAGATAAACCAGAGGATAGCATCCTTAGAAAGGGAGATAAGGGAATTTGAGAGATTAGAGGAGGAACTGAGGGATCTGGAGGAGTTGAGTCTCCTTTTTGAGAAGGATGGGGCTACTATCAAGGAGATTGAGAAAAGTATCAAGGCTTTAAAGAGGTCTATTAACAATTTAGAGCTGAGAGCCTTATTCCAGGACCCCCAGGATAAGAGGGATGCTATCCTTACCATCCACCCAGGGGCTGGGGGAACAGAATCCTGTGATTGGGCAGAGATGCTTCTCAGGATGTATATGAGATATTTAGAAAAGAAAGGGATAGACTATAAGATATTGGACTTTCAACCAGGACCGGAGGCAGGTATAAAGGAGGCAACCTTAGAAGTGAAAGGAGATAATGCATATGGACTGTTAAAGGCAGAGACAGGGGTTCATAGACTTGTAAGGGTCTCCCCTTTTGATGCCAGCCATCGCCGCCATACATCCTTTGCCTCAGTCTTTGTCTATCCAGAACCAGAGGAGGTGGAGATAAAGATAGAGCCTCAGGATTTGAGGATAGAGACCTTCAGAGCATCTGGACATGGTGGACAACATGTAAATGTTACTGACTCGGCTGTTAGGATTACCCATATCCCTACCGGGATTACAGTCTCCTGTCAACAGGAGAGGTCCCAATATCAGAACCGCCAGAATGCCTTGAGGATTTTAAGAGCAAGACTTTATAGCTTTTACAAAGAGAAGCAGAGGGAAGATCTTAATAGACTGGAAAAGGTAAAGACAGAGATAGCCTGGGGACACCAGATTCGTTCCTATGTTCTCTTTCCCTATAGACTTGTAAAGGACCATCGCACAGGTTTTGAGACTTCAAAGGTAGAGGAGGTTCTGGATGGAGACCTGGATGGGTTTATCCGTAGCTATCTCTTAAAGGAGAAGAGATAAGCCCTTACGAGCTTCTTTGCCTCTATTCTTGAATTTGCACAAAAACTGAATAGAGCTGATAATCCAAGAGTCATTCGAGTTTTGCCAGGAT
>CAZWJY010000216.1:0-2832 GCA_964634335.1 uncultured bacterium | reverse complement strand
CCTGAGGATGGCTATGTGAAAGGAGAGATATATAATGCTACAGGCAAGTTAATCTACGGATGGAGAGGCTATAAGAAAAAGGGAACATACTCAATCCAATGGAATGGAGAAGATAAATTAGGACGGAAAGTTCCCGGAGCATCTACTTCCTCAACTTAAGTGTAGATGGAGGAACTCTAATTAGAAAGATAATCGTTATGAGGTAACATAGGAGAGAAAGTTGTAGATTAAAAAAGGAGGGAGGAATAGGAATGAGGAGAATAGGGGAGTTATTGCTCTTTTTGGCCTTTATAAAATGTCAGGAAGATCTGCGGATAATCAACCCCATCATAATAGAGGAGGGAAGGGAAGACCCAACCTGGTCTCCTGATGGTAAGCAAATTGCGTATACTAAATCTCCACCCTTAGGGATTTGGATCTTTGATATATCTTCGCAGGAAGAGCGATTTCTGGTAACTGGAATGCACCCAGACTGGTCACCAGATGGCAAAAAGATAGCCTTTTCTACAGGCAGAATACACACCATCAATACAGATGGCGACAGTTCTACCATTCAACTAATTACAGATACCCTTAGAACTCTTTTCTGGCCTGATTGGTCACCCGACGGAGAAAAGATTGCCTTTGCGATGGTATTTGCACCTGGGGGTCTCTTCATATGCAACTCGGATGGTTCACACCTGAGACGGATTTACGATAGAGGAATTAGACCGGATTGGTCTCCCAATGGCGAAAATATCGCTTTTCAAGAGTTCTCTACCCATCGTCATTACGAGGAAATATGGGTTATCAATCCAGATGGAACTGGACTTAAACCTTTGCTTCAGAAAAAGGGAAGTTACGGTTGGCCTGCTTGGTCACCGGATAAGAAGAAAATTGCCTTTGTTAACGAACCAGGTGTTTGGCCAGACCAGCCAGATATCTGGATTATGGACTCTGATGGAAAGAATCCGCACCTGATAATAAAGGATGCTAAGGACCCTGCCTTCTCTCCTGATGGGAAATACCTTGCCTTTACCAAAATTATTCTAAAAGAGAATAGCGATACCCTTAGATGGATAGTAAAAGAGCTCTGGATTGCCAATTCCGATGGCACTGACCCACGCCCTCTCCTCCGTGATGATTAGAACTTAACTTTGCAGAATTGCTATCTGGGGTAAAATGATGAACCTGCAAAAGTTAGTTCAGATAAAGATTTGGGGCGCCCTAACCCCATCCCATTGAGGTTGGACGCCCCAGGGCTATACTTCTTTTGGGTTAGACCCTTTCGACATTTGTGGCTTTCTTACCCTTTGGGCTCTGAGTTACTTCAAACTTAACTCTCTCACCCTCATAGAGAGTCTTATATCCATCTCCCACGATATCTGTGAAGTGGACAAAGACATCGCCACTACCGTCTTCCAGTTCGATGAAACCATAGCCCTTCTTTCCATCGAACCACTTGACCTTTCCAAAAACAGGCATCTACTACCTCCTTTCAAGCCTTAAACTCAAGGTCAAGACTCCCTTAATATTAAGGGATTTTTCTCTTTTGTCAAGATAGACTCCATTAGAATTTAATTGAAGACTATATCAACCCTTCCATAGGTTCCTTGACCCCACTGGTTATATCCCTGGACTATTAACCTGGAGGGGTTCACAGCAAGACCTATTAAATAATTCCTCACCGTCTCAACCCGCCTTAGGGATAGGTCCATATCTTCCCCTCCATACCCTCTTATCTCAGCTCTAACCGAGGGGTTCTCTCTCAGGAAGTGGGCTACTTGGTCAAGGATAGGGTAATAGGAGGGTTGTATATAGCTCTGCCCAGGCTCAAAATAGACTGAAACAGGATTATGTCCAGGATTGGAGGGGGGGTCAGCCTTTTCGGGTCTGCTTTTTGTGAGGTGGAATTCTATCATTTTACTATGGTTCCCTTCTAAGTCTGCAATATTGCTACTACTGTAGTATCCAGAACACTGAACCTTTACCACATAGACAGCCGGAGGAACTGTAGTGATAAATGTTCCATCCTCACCTGTATAACCTGACTCGATATTACTTCCAGGGAAGGAGACAAGGGCATGGGAGATAGGCTTATAAGTTCCTCTCTCTAAAACTCTTACCCCTAATACTGAATTGCGGCTGGTCTTATATTGGAGGAGATATTTAGTGAAATACTTAGTCTCATGGGTGCCTTCGGATGGGCATCTTAAAAACATAACCGCTCCTCCTATCAATACATATCTCAGTATTTTCATTATTCCTCCTTTCACTCCTCTAAGGATTATCGATTCTTATGGATGAGGATAAACCCAACCGTTTTTGACTCATTTGGAAGTAGCACTACATATTTCCTTTCAGGATAGAAACCCTCTGCCTCTGCGATTACTGTATATGTTCCTGAGGGAAGGACTATACTGAACTCACCGGATACATCGGTATTTATAGACTTTACATTAGTGCCCATAAAGGTAATCCTCGCTCGCAGGGGAAGACCTGTCTGAGCTCCTCTTACACTCCCACTTAAGGTAGCATTGGGAACATACCTCTGCTGATATTCATATTGAGCAAAGTACTCATAGGCATAAGGATTGGATTTTTTAGAGCTCTCTGAACTTGTAGCACACCCCAAACTTATGAGGAGCACAGGTACCAATAGATACTTTACGGTTCTTATCATCTTTACCTCCTTTCCGGCGGCATATCCGCCTCCTTGGCTAATCCCTTCTGAGCAGGAGGAGAAATTCTCTCCATAAATACCATTTTAAATAAGAATTCAATTTTGTCAAGGGGGTGTGGTTGCATCTCTTAGTTGGGGCTTAAATCTGCCCCTTTCTCTCGAGCTCTTGC
>CAZWJY010000215.1:0-2832 GCA_964634335.1 uncultured bacterium | reverse complement strand
ACTCTATGGACCAAGACCTATGGAGGGATAGGCTCTGATATGGGTTTCTCAGTTCAACAGACCTCTGATGGGGGATACATTATTACCGGAGGGACAGAGTCCTTTGGAGCAGGGGATCTTGATGTCTATTTAATGAAGATAAGACCTGATGTTGGTATCAGGGAAGATACAAAGGATAAGATGCAAGAGGTAAAATTGCATATTTATCCCAATCCATCTAATCAAAAAATAGTTATCAGCTATTCATTATCAGCCAAGAGAGAGATAAGTCTTAAGGTATACGATATAAGTGGAAGATTGGTAAGGACTTTGCTGAAGAGTAAGGGTTTAGAACCCAGAGTCTATAGAGTAATCTGGGACCGAAGAGACGATTTGGGTAAAAAGGTTAGAGAGGGTATATATTTCTTAAGATTGGAGACAGAAAAACAGACTCTTATCAGAAAGTTAGTGATAATAATGTGAAGATATGGAGAATACTGAGATACATAGTGTAAGCCTGGATTCTCCTATAGGGAAAATCATTGTAGAAGGGACTGGGGAAGGTGTGTTTAGTTTAAGGGTTTCTTATAAAGATATTCAATGCTCTCCTGATAAGGAGCTCCTCAAACTCGCTGGACAGATGAAGAGGTATTTCAAGGGAGAAGAGGTAGAATTTACGACAAGGCTCGATTTTTCCTCTCTCCCCCCTTTTACCCAGAGGGTTTTAAGAGAGGTAAAGGAGATACCTTATGGGGAGGTAAGGACATATAAGGAGATTGCCCAGGCTATAGGAAATCCGAAGGCTTCAAGAGCAGTTGGTCAGGCTCTGAAGAGGAACCCTGTTCCTATCCTCATCCCCTGTCACAGGGTGATAAGGAGTAATGGAAAACTTGGTGGATTCTCCTTGGGCAGAGAGGTGAAGAGATATCTGTTAAAACTCGAGGGGGCTTTATCACCGAGGAGGAGATAAGAGAGAAATTCCCTCTTCTTAAGAGATTTCTCTCTCTTGATTCAGTATTGGATGGACTTATGCCTGATACTGCTCTTAAAGCGGTCAGGGATTACCTCTCCACCTTGGAAAAGAAAGGTGTTAGAGAACTCTTTTTAAGGTTAAAATCTAAAGGGGTTATCTGTTCCTTTAGAGAGGGTTATATTAGATTATCCCCTCACTTCTTCAATACTCAGGAGGAGATAGAAGCCCTCTTTTCCTATCTCTGAGCAATTCTCTTTATAAACCCAAGTCTTAAGATTGTCTTTAAATTTGTTAGAATTGCCAATATTAGAAGACCTAAGAAGATTTGATTTGTAATCCCTGCGAGCATAATTATAAATAGTCTGACATCTCTTGTCATAGGAATATATCTAAGCCATCCCTCTTTTTCAATAGAATAGGGGATTTCCATAACTGTATGGAACCTCTCTTTGGTGAGCATAGACATAAAGGAGCCTATAAGGGCAAAGAAGCCTATAATCCAGATGGAGAGATTATGGTATAAGAGATAATGGGATAGGGTCATAGATAGGATGATGAAGGCATCGCCATAACGGTCCAGAATAGAATCCATATATGCACCAAATCTACTCTTCTGAAATTTAAGCCTTGCCACCTCGCCATCCATACCATCTATTATTGATGATATCTGAGCAGAAATCCCTGCCCATAGAGGTATTCTGGAAAGGAAGAGTAGACCAGATACAAGAGATATGATGAAACTTAGGATAGTAAGGAGGTTTGGGGTGATTCTTGTCTTCACAAGATGATTGGTTAAAAATAGGGAGATCTTTCTATTCAGAAATTTAGAGATTATTCCATCGCTCGGCTTCTTTGTAGAATCTAAGAGGAGTCTCCTTGCAAATTTGAGGTCCTTTGGTGTATTTATATTACAGAGAATACCGTCTCCATACTCCAAGGCGAGGAGTTTCTTCTTCTTAACCAATAGAGAGAGACCTTCTGTTAAACTCCCCTTCCCATATCGGGTGGATTTCTCAAGGGTTTTAAATATAGTGGGCGAGCAGAGGAAAATCCCTGCATCAATGCCATCAAAACTCTCTAAGTTTCTATGGATAGCAGTTACATATCCATTCTCTACCCTTACTTTTGTCTCATCCTCTAAGGAAGTAATCTTTTTAAGATTCTTCTGAACGACCATAACGCAGCCATCTTCCAGCCTGTATTCCTTCAATTTTTTGAGGATATAAGGAGAGAAGATATGGTCAGCCATAAGGAGGATAAATTTTTCACCATTCAATTTCTCCTCTGCCTTTAATACTGAAGTCCCATTGCCTCTATACCATTCAGGATTATAGACATATTCAATATTTATACCCCATCTCTTACCGTCTCTCAGATAGTCCATAATCCTCTTTGCCTGGAAACCGAGGGTGATGATAAAATCCTTAATCCCTGCTTCTTTGGCTGAGAGGATAACCCTTTCTATGAGGGTAAGTCCTAAAAGGGTATTTAATGGTTTAGGGGTATCATCTCTATTGTGCCTTAACCTTGAACCCATACCAGCTGCAATAATCAATGCCTTCATTCTAATAAAGGATAGCCAAAAAATTTGGGTTTGTCAACCCATAAATCATTGAGTAGATTAAAGAGGGTTGACTTTTCTTCTTATAGTTATAAACTTATTTATGGCAAGGGTAGAGCGAGCGCCCGTAGCTCAAACCCGAAGGGTAGAGCGAGCGCCCGTAGCTCAATTGGATAGAGCGGCGGACTACGAATCCGTAGGTTGGGGGTTCGAATCCTCTCGGGCGCATAATGCCCTTCGAGGATTCGTGCGAGGTATCGATTGCGAATCCTCTCGGGCGCATAATGCCCTTCGAGGATTCGTGCGAGGTATCGATTGC
>CAZWJY010000214.1:0-2870 GCA_964634335.1 uncultured bacterium | reverse complement strand
CTATTATGACGAGGCCCTCCTCACCCATATCATAAACCAGGGTTATCTCAAGGGTCTTAGCCTAAGGAAGTGTTTCACCACAGATGGCCTCTTCACTGCCTCCCAGGTCTCCCCATACCTCTCTCAGGGTGGAATAGGAATGTTATTGGAATCAGGCCATGGCTCAGGGGATGGGATAGTCTTTGATGATGGAACATCTATAAAGGCCGAGGAGCTCCTCAGTTATCCAGAAGGGGAGGAGTTGCCCTTGATTATCACCCCTGCCTGCTTAGTAGGTGCCTTTGATTCAAGGCTGGTTCCTGACCTCGGATTTCCCCTCTCCTTTGGTGAGGCTGTGCTCAGGTCAAAGGCAGGAGGGATAGGCCTTATAGGAGGTTCCAGAGCTAATCGTGCAGGGTTCCAGTATCATATAGATAAAGGCTCTCTTGTGATTGAAAACTACGACTACTTTGACAGAATTTTTGTAGAACTTCTGAAGGCCTATTATGAGAATGGATCAGACTTAGGGGAGGTCTGGGAAAAGGCTATCCTCGGTTTTATAAAAGAGGAGGATATGGAGGATGAATATAACCTCTGGAGCCTCTTCTGTCTCACCCTCTTGGGAGACCCTGGGGTTAAGATACCTGATAAGGGGGAGACAATAGAGTATTCAACTCCAGAACTTCAGGTGGAAAATCCTACCTATTACGATAATAAGGGCTATCCTGTATCTCACTTGAGAGATGGGGATTCCACATGGGTGAGGTGTTTAACCGATTCACCCTCCATAGAGTATAAACTCGCAAGCGGTAGGTGGAGGCTTCCCCTTTTTAATAAAGGGAAAGGGGATTCCCTCTATTCCTTTACCCCTATCCAGGACTATCAGTTCTATCTGCTGAGGGCAGAGTCTGAGGATAAGAGGGAGGGTTGGTTATACCTCTACGCCACACCCTCTAAGGTAGCAATGGATGGTGATGAGAGGGACTGGGAGGATTCCTCTCCCATAGCTCAAGACCCTCCAGACTTCACCCCCAAGGATTATGACCTCATCAATCTCTATATCACCCAGGATGAATCCCGATGGTATTTCGGTTTTGATGCCCTTACCAAAAGCCCCTGGGTGGGTTATACCTTAGCCATAGACTCGAAGGAAGGGGGATATAAGGGAGAAGAAGGGATTACCCAAGACGGCTTTGGCACCTGGGTATGCTTTTCAGAAGGGATAGATTATGAGATAGGGATGAAAATAGACCCAAAGGAAGGTGTCTATGGGTTCCTCCTTCCCTGGGATGAGAACCTCAAGGACTGGTCAGAGAAGTGGATATTCTTTCCAGACTCTGGTTGTATAGTAGAGTATGACTCCATCTCTTCCTTTATAGAATTCTCCATACCCAAAGAGATTTTTGGAACACCGCCCCTTCTCAGACTCTCCCTCTTCTCCATAGGTTACGATACTACCTCTCAGAAGTCCTCTCCTGCCTTAGATGCAGTCCCTTCAGACCCTGCTACCTATCACGAGCCCTGTTTTGGAAAGGAGTATGCCAACACTATTACCAGATTTGTGGAGATAAAATCTACAGGACTTCAGGAACTCCCCTCAAAAGAGAAAATTCTTGTGGCCTCCAATCCCCTTAAAGGAGCCCTCTCTTTTAGACTTGAATTATCCCAGAGATCCTGGGTATCCCTCAAGGTCTATGATGTTGCAGGGAGATTGGTGAAGCACCGCTCAGGATACAGAGACGCAGGGAGAGCCAGTTTTTATCTACCCTTGCCTTCGGGTGTATATTTCTATAGACTCAGGATAGGTTCAAGGCTTAAGAGAGGAAAGGTAGTGATTATCAAATAGGAGGAGAGATGAAGGAAATTTTGATTTTTATGGGTTTGGTATCTTTTCTCTATGCAGATCTTAAGATAGAGAACAGGGAGACACTTAAGGGTTTATCCCCTGCTCAGATAAATCTCCTTAAGGAGAACGGCTTCTTTGCTTCCCCCTCATCCTATTCCCAGCTCTATGAGATATATGAGAGTGCAAAAAGAAGGGGGATCCCTCTTCTGATTACTCCTGATTGCCTCCTCCACCCCTTCCATATCCTCACAGATTATGCCCTTAGAACCATAGAGCTGGAATACTTCTATCCCCTTATGGAGAAACTATCCATCTCCTTAATGAGATACGAAAAGTCTCTTTTAGATAGATCCCTTCCAAAAGAGACGAGAGATGCCCTGATTAAGAATATAGCCTTCTTCTCTGTAGGTGCATCCCTCCTCTCACCCAGATTCACCCCACCCAAGGAGGTAAAGGGGATGGTAGAGAAGGAACTATCTAAGATTCATACCCATAAGGGTTTTGGCATCTCACCCATCTTTGGCTACAAAGAGGACTATACCCAGTATAAACCAAGGGGCCATTATACGAGAAACGAGAGGTTTAAGAGGTATTTCAAGGCCCTAATCTGGTATGGAAGGATGGGATTCTATCTGAATCCCAAAGACCAGGAAGAGGGGAGGAAATTCACGAGGCAGGCCTTACTCATCTGTGATGCCCTAAGAAAGGCCAGGGTGGAAGAGGAGAAGGCTCTGAGGGTATGGGAGAGGATATACCAGCCCACTGTCTTCTTTGTGGGTAAGACCGATGACCTAAATGTCCAGGACTATCTCCCCCTGATGCCTAAGGATGTACTCAGGTTGTCTTCTGAGGAGATAGACAGATTCATCCAGAAGGCAATGAGGCTTAAGAAACCGAGGATCCTCTCTGGATACCTACCAGATACTCTCAGGTTTAAAGAAGTGACAAAGGGGTTCAGGTTTATGGGGCAGAGGTATATCCCTGACTCCTATATATTCCAGGAGCTGGTTTATAACAAAGTAGGGACAAGGGAGAACCCCAGGTT
>CAZWJY010000213.1:0-2902 GCA_964634335.1 uncultured bacterium | reverse complement strand
TTGGGTCGCCTACTGAACCATATATTCTATAAACTTCTACTCCATATAGGAATTTTTGAGTCAGTCCCCAGAGAGCGGCTAAGCTAAAAGTTCCACACATTGCCCAAATAATTGTCTTTACCTTCTTTATAGAATCCACTAAGGCTACAACTATCCCATAGAATAATCCATTACCCAAGAATAGAAAGAAACCAAAAATGGCATTCTCTGGAGAGACTAAGGAGAATATAGAGAGAAAACAGGCAAAGATGAACAGTATTACGCTTAGCCCTAAGGGGGAGATTTTTACTTTTAGAGATTTTGTATTGAGGAGGATGGCAGGCAGGGCAGATAGGATTAGAAGAGGACCTATAAGTCTTATAGGACTCATCTTCTCAGTTGTCCCCAAGAGGTAAGTAAAGGGAGTTGCTGCCATATATATTAAAAGGAAGTAATAAGGTTTAAGAATGAATAGAAGCCCTATCAGGAGAAGAGATACTCCTGCTATGAAGATTACCCCTTTTGGAGAGCTTATTAGAAAATAGAGTAGACATGCCCCCAGAGAGGTCGTCCCTATTATTTTGAACATTTCTATTCTCTTTGAATTTTCTAATTCCATTATGATTAGATTATCGCTTTTTTTTGATGATGTCAATAGTGAATCTGCTCTCTTCTCAGCCTCTCCTGATTCGTGCTTCCTAAATAAGATTGTCAGATTCTTATCTGAGAATGGGATTAAATATTGACAAATCTTATTTGGGTTGTATCGTTAATGGATGGAAATTACATTGAAGCTCCTTACCAGAGATAGGAGGTGGACAGGCAATTGGCAAAGATAGAACCCTTTGAAAGGTATTATCTAAGATACGATGACTGGTTTAAAGAAAATAGGTTTGCCTATCTATCAGAGGTAGATGCCCTGAGGAGATTTATTCCGAAAGGAGAAGAGGGGGTGGAAATAGGAATAGGAAGCGGTAGATTTGCCCTTGCTTTAGGTATAAGATTTGGATTAGATCCATCTCTAAGGATGTTATCTCTTGCCAGAAAGAGAGGGCTTAAAGTCTTAAGAGGTATAGCTGAAAATCTCCCCTTTAAAAATAATTCCTTTGACTTCGCTCTAATAGTTACTACCATCTGCTTTGTGGATAGTCCAGAGACTTCCTTAAGGGAGACCTACAGGATTCTAAAACCCAAAGGACAGATTGTTGTCGGATTTATAGATAAAAATAGTTCCTTAGGAAGATTTTATATGAATGAAAGAAAGAACCCTTTTTATAGCTATGCCAATTTTTATTCTGTCCAGGAAATTTTCTCTCTTTTAAGAAATTCAGGATTTAAGAATCTTAAGGCTCTACAGACTATATTTCATCCTCTCTCGGAAATAAAATGTAAGGAGCCGGTGAGGGAGGGATATGGGCAAGGCTCCTTTGTAGTAGTAAGGGGTATAAAATGAGAAGGGTGGAGGAGAACTTAGAGAGTTTCTGGGATACCTTCTCTGATGGAGTTGTGGCTATTGATAGAGATTTGAAAATTATTGGTTTCTCAAAAGGTGCAGAGAGAATCACAGGTTATACTGCAGAAGAGGTAATGGGACTTACCTGTAAAGAGGTATTCAAAACTGATATATGTGAAGAAAATTCACCCATAGAGAAGGCTTTAAAGACAGGAGAGACGCTTACAAATTTAAAGGCAGAGGTTAAAAATTTTAAAGGGGAAAAGATCATCATCTCCCTCAATATAACCCCTCTTAAAGATAGGAGAGGGAATATAGTAGGGGCAGTTATGAACTTCAGGGATGTTGGTGAAGTCTATAGATTAACTACTCAACTCTTTAAGGAAACTGCAAGGCTTCAGTCTATCTTAAATTCTATCGCAGATGGTGTATTTACAATAGATACCCAATGGAGAATTACAAGCTTTAACCCTTCAGCAGAGAGGATCACAGGGTATAAGAGAGAGGAGATTATCGGTAAACCCTGCCACTATGCCTTCCGTAGTAAACTCTGTGGAGAAGACTGTCCCTTAAGAAAAACGATTGAAACAGGAGAGAGTATTTACAACTTTGAGATGGAAATCATCAATGCTAAGGGAGAAGTTGTTCCTATAAGCGTAAGCACTGCCCTTTTAATAGATGAAGAAGGGGAAATTATTGGAGGGGTGGAGACTTTTAGAGACCTCTCTACTCTAAAGAGATTAAAAGAAGAATTGAAGGAACGATATAGCTTCAGTAATATTATCGGAAGGAATGCAAGGATGCAAGAAGTTTATAACCTTATTCAAACTGTTAGCGAAACTTCGTCTACTGTCCTTATCCAGGGAGAAACCGGGACAGGCAAGGAACTTGTGGCAAGAGCTATCCATTATAATTCCTCAAGAAAGGATAAACCCTTTATAAAGGTTTCCTGTGCTGCCCTACCAGAGACTCTCCTTGAGTCTGAGCTTTTTGGATATAAGAGAGGAGCCTTTACAGGTGCTGTAAAGGATAAACCAGGGAGGTTTGAACTTGCAGATAAGGGCACTATCTTTTTAGATGAGATAGGGGAGATTCCTCTATCAATACAGGTAAAGTTGTTAAGGGTATTAGAAGAACAGGAGATTGAACCTCTTGGAAGCACACGGCCTATAAAAGTTGATGTAAGAATTATTGCGGCAACTAATAGAGACCTTAAAAAGGCTGTAAGAGAAGGTAAATTCAGGGAGGACTTGTATTATAGGTTGAATGTTGTGTCTATACTTCTGCCTCCCTTAAGGGAAAGACAAGAGGACATACCTCTACTGGTAAGACACTTTATTAAAAAGTTTAACAAAAGAATGGGCAAGGAGATAGACTCGGTTTCTAAAGAGGCTATGGATGCTCTAATTGATTACGCCTGGCCTGGAAATGTGCGAGAACTTGAGAATGCTATAGAGCATGCTTTTATTT
>CAZWJY010000212.1:0-2909 GCA_964634335.1 uncultured bacterium | reverse complement strand
CATAAAAGGAGAGATGAATAATGGGTAGAATTGTAATTTTATCTTCAATTTTTATCTTTTCTATATTTGCCCAAACCGAAGAGGGGAAGATAAGTAAGGCAGAGGAATATTACAGATTTGGCTATGACTACCTCTCCCATAAGAACTACCCAGATGCTATAAAGAACTTCTTGAAATCAATCAATGAGGATTCCAGCTATTATAACTCTTATATAGGTCTTGGGAGTGCATACCAGGCTTTAGGAAAATACGATAGCGCTGAGATTTATCTTAAAAGGGCTATCCAGCTACAGCCAGGTAATGTGATAGCTTATAAGGGTCTGGCAGGCTTGTACTTAGGCACAAACCGTTACCCTATGGCTATAGAGCTCTATGAGAAGGGTCTTGAGCTTGATACTACCAATGCAGACCTCTACTTAGGACTGGGAACTGTCTATAAGGATATCGGAGAGTTATCTAAAGCAGATTCTGTGTTCAAGAGGGGTATATCTCTTAATCCTAAGGACTTGGCTCTAAGAAGGGCAAGGGCGGAGCTACTCCTTAAACTTGAAAAGTATGAAGAGGCTGTAGAAAACCTTGTCCCTATTGTTGAACGCTACCCAGACTTTTTAAGTGCAAGGGAAGAACTGGGGGATGCATATTTTGGAATGAAGGAGTATGATAAGGCTATCTCAGAATATACCACCTTCCTCTCAAAAAAACCTGATGCCCCAGGCGTTATCCTTAAATTGGGAAAGGTATACCTGAAGAAGAGAAGATATGCAGAGGCAGAGAGTCTGTATAAGAAGGCAGAGGAACTCCTCCCAGAAGACCCTATCCCCTCTCTCCACCTTAGCGAGCTCTATCTGACAAAGGGGAAATATGGAACCGCTGAAAGGTACTTAAAGAAGGCATTGGAGATAGACCCAGAAAATCCTTCTGCCCATATCCTGTTGGGAGACCTCTATAAAACCTTAGGAGAGCAAAACAGGAAGGCAAGGAAATGGAAGGTCTCTAAAGCCTATTATGAGAAAGCATCAGCAGAATATAGGAAAGTAGTAAAGGATGAAGTCTATGGAGATTACGCAAGAAAGGGGTTGAAGTGGTGTAACCAGGTTATAAAGGAACTGGATAAGAAGATATGGTTTGAGGGAGGGGAGTAGATGCTCTCTGAAAGAGTTCTGGTCTTAAATCAGAATTATGAGCCCCTTGCCATCTGTAATGCAAAAAGGGCAGTTGTCCTTATGTATCTCGGTAAGGCTGAATTGATAGAGAGGATGAATGGTAAGTTTATAAGGTCTGTGAGTGTTAAGTTCCCCTTCCCATCTGTCTTAAGACTCTCATATTATGTGAAGATAAAGAGGAGGGATATACCCTTGAGTAGAAGGAATGTCCTGAAAAGGGATGGCTATCAATGTCAGTATTGTGGTAAGACAACAGGACCAATGACCACTGACCATGTTGTGCCTAAGGATATGGGAGGAAAGGATGTTTGGGAGAATCTTGTCTGTGCCTGCGTGGAGTGTAATACAAAGAAAGGAAACCGCACCCCTGCTCAGGCAGGAATGAAACTGTTGAAAAAACCGAAAAGACCCCATTACTTTACCTTCATCCTCCATAACATATCCCATACCCCAAAGGAATGGCAGCCCTATCTCTTCTTACGATAATTTTTTTTTGACCCAAGAGGTCAAGGAGATTAGAATCATTGGGAATGATAACCTTAAAGGGATAGAAAGACTACTCTCTACCCAGAAAGGTCAACCTCTAAACAGAAAAGCGATATCTAAGGATTCCCTGACTATCATTAAAGAGTATGAGAAACTGGGTTACCTATGGGTTGAACTCACACCAGAGCTGATAGATTTAGGAGATGGAGTTAGGGTAGAGTTTAGAATCCGTGAAGGGAAAAGGGCAAGGATAGGGGAAGTGAGAATAATAGATGGGGAGAGTGGGGTTGCTACCCCTCTGGTAAGGGATGGATATTTCACTGAGTCAAGAATAAATACTCAGATAGACTCTCTGCTTGATTGGTATGAGAATAATGGATATCCCTTTGTCTCTATAAAACCTGAGGACTTCAAACTCAAAGAACAGAAGGTCTCCTATACCCTTAAGGTAGATAGAGGTCCGAAGGTGATTATAACAGAGGTCGATTTCTCAGGGAAAATGAACACAAATCCTAATGCTCTCAGAAAGGCTCTGGGGTTTCCTAAAAGGTTTCTCTATTCAGAGAATCTTATTAAAGAGAGATTGAAAAGGCTGAAGAGCTATGAGGTTTTCTTAATAAAGAATCACAGGGTTATGAAGAGAGACAAAGCCTATATCCTAAATATAGAGCTGGAGGAGTTAAAGAGTAACGAAGTCTGGGGAGGATTCTCTTATCTACCCCCTGAGTTATCTGGCTCCTTCCATCTCAATTTTAAGAATATCTTAGGGACTTTGCGTAGGGCAGAGATGGGCTATGAGAAATGGGAGAGGAATCTTAGATTTGGACTTAACTACTTAGAACCCTTAGGAACTTTCTCCATAGGTATAAACTTAGACCATATTACCTATGATACCCTTTACTCAAGGACATCTCTGTTTGGATTTTCAGAGCTTCCCAAGGGGATCTTCAGAATCAAGGGTGAAATTGGTTGGGAACGCACCATCCCCTATTCTCAGATCTACTGGATAGGGAGTGGAGGAAGTGTGGAGACAATGGATTATCCCAGAAATCCAAGAAGGGGGGTCTATGGTTCTCTTTTGGCAAGGTTTGGGAAGAGGAACTCTTCTGAGGAGATTCGCACCCTTTTAGACTATGAGATGGTCCTTCCTCTATATAAGAGCCTTAACATATTCTCAGGTTTGCACTTTAGAGATATACATACCCAGGATAGCCTAAATCTCTATGACCTCTTCTCCTTAGGAGGGGCAAAAAGTCTGAG
>CAZWJY010000211.1:1747-2913 GCA_964634335.1 uncultured bacterium | reverse complement strand
TTGCCCCAGATAACTTCCTCAAGACTCAGAGGAGAATAGAGGAGATAATAAGAGATGAATAGAGAGGAATTGATGGAAAGAGTGATAAGAGAGATAAGGAGATACAAGTCCTTCCTTGTAGTCTCTCACATAAATCCAGATGGTGATAGTATATGTAGCCTTCTTACTTTTGGTAAAATCCTGGATTTCTTTGGTAAGGAAGGAGTCCTCTATTCTCCCCATCCTGTTCCTCTCCGTCTCTCCTTTCTACCAGAAGTGGAGAGGATAGAAACGAGATTAAGAGCAGAAGGTTACGAGGAGATAGTCTCCTTAGATACCCCTCTGCTATCCAGAACAGGGGAGTTGCCTAAAGGGGTGCTTATAAATATAGATCACCACCCCTCCAATAGCCACTTTGGGAGGATAAATTGGGTGGAACCTAAGGCCACTGCTACCTGTGAACTCCTCTATTACCTTATAAGGGAGATAGGGATGGGTATATCTAAGGAGGTATCTACATATCTATATACAGGAATATATACAGAGACAGGGGGATTTGTTTATCCTAATACCAAAAAGGAGATTATGGTGATTGCTACTCGGCTCTTAGATTATGGGGTAGACCCTGTGGAAGTAGCCAGGAGGGTCTCTTCTCTTACCGTAGAGGGGATAAAACTCTTATCTCAGGTGCTTCAAGGCTTAGAGTTTAATGATGGCATAGCCTCTATCTATCTCACTAAGGAGATGCAGGAGCTTTTCAGGACCCCTGATTCCCAGGCTGATGATTTTATAAAATTCCCCTTACTCCTGAACAGAGTGAAGCTGGCCCTCTTCTTCAGAGAGGAGAAACCAGGGCTGGTAAGGGTGAGCCTCCGCTCTTTGGGCGAGGTGGATGTTAATAGACTTGCCCAGAAGCTGGGAGGAGGGGGACATAAGACTGCTGCAGGACTGAGATTAAAAATGGACCTTGAGAGGGCAAAGGAGGAAGTTCTTAGGGTAGCTAAGAGATTTCTTGAGTGAGAGGGGTTCTCAATATAGATAAACCAAAAGGGGTCTCTTCTTATAGCGTGGTAAAAGAAGTGAAGAGAATATCTGACTCAAAGAAGATAGGATACTTAGGGACCTTAGACCCTCTTGCCTCAGGGGTCCTTCCCCTTCTCTTAGATGAGGCAACTAAAATAGTAAGA
>CAZWJY010000211.1:0-1737 GCA_964634335.1 uncultured bacterium | reverse complement strand
GGATATGCCCAAGGAGTATATAGCCAAGGCAAAGCTGGGTATACTTACCAGTACCCTGGATATCACAGGCGAGGTAGAAAGGGAGTGTAGGGTTCCCCCTGTGACTAAGCTAAGGGAGGTATTGAGGGGTTTTGAGGGAGAGATAGAGCAGATACCGCCTCCCTTCTCAGCCCTGAGTAGGAGAGGGGTAAGGCTCTATAAACTGGCCAGGATAGGGGTAAAGATAAGACTTAAGGCCCGGAGGGTGCGGATTCAGAAGATAGAGCTCTTAGACCTTAATCCCCCTTTCTTTACTATAAAAGCCCTGGTTTCTAAAGGAACCTATATCCGTTCCCTTATAAGGGATATAGGAGAGAGATTGGGGAGCTGTGCTACCTTAGTGGAGTTGAAAAGGACAAAGGTGGGAGGGTTTAGAATAGAGGACTCCATCCCCCTCTCATCTCTACAAAAGGAGAACCTCTGTTCCCATCTCCTTACCATTGATGAGGCCCTTCTTGGATTTCCCAGGGTAGTGGTGGAGGACCCCAAAGAGGTGCTTAAAGGAAGACCCTTAAGGGTAGAGGGTATAGAAGGGAAGGGGATATTCAGGATAGTGGATAAAAAGGGGAAGACCCTGATTATGGGGAGAAAGAAGGGGGAGATGGTATTCCCTGTAAGGGTTATCTATGCAGATTCTTAGGTATCCTGAGGTTATAGAAGGGGGGACTGCCCTTACTATAGGGAGTTTTGATGGGCTCCACAAGGCCCACCGTGCAATTATAGGAGAGGTGGTAAGGAGGGCAAATATGAGGAATGTTCCATCCTGTGTAGTGAGTTTCTGGCCCCTCCCCCAACAGGTGGTTCATAAGGGTTTCTCCTTCTTCCTTACTACTTTGAAGGAGAAGGAGGAGCTCTTAGAGGAGCTGGGAATAGACATTCTCTATCTTATAGAGTTCACCCCAGAGCTGATGAGAGTAGAGGCCCAGGACTTTTTTATGAGATATATTTTTAATCCCTTGAGACCAAAGGTAGTAGTGGTAGGACCTGGACATAGGTTTGGATATAAGAGGAGAGGGAGTCCAGACTTTCTAAAGGAACTCTCCTATAAATTGGGTTTTGAGTTTAAACTTCTCCCCTCTTATAGAATGGGTGGAACCCCTATCTCGAGCACCAGGATTAGGGAACAACTCCTTTTAGGGAATGTAAGGAGGGCGAATGAGCTTTTAGGATGGGAATACTTCTTCTCTGGAAGGGTAATAGGAGGGGAGAAGAGGGGGAGGAGGATAGGTTTTCCTACCCTTAATCTCTTACCCTTAGATGAAAAGAAGCTTCTGCCTGCTGATGGGGTCTATGCTGTAAGGGTTCTAGTTAAGGGAAAGGAATACCCAGGGGTTATGTATATAGGATACAGACCCACCTTTGGTGGTGAGACCAGGTCCTTAGAAGTTCATATTTTTGATGTGAAGAGAGGGATATATCCCCAAGAGGTGAGGGTGGATTTTGTGGAGAGACTCAGGGGAGAGGAGAAGTTTAGGGATGTTTCCTTACTCACTAAGCAGATAGAAAGGGATATAGGAAAAGCTAAAAAGATACTCAAGGGAAATCCTTGACAATGAGGAGAAGAGGAGTAAAAATTTCTCAGGAGGTGAGAATGCCCAGGGAGAAAAGTTTAGATATATGGTTAGCTGAAAAAAGTTCCCTTCTCTACCAGACCTTCGGTTTCCTTTTAGTAAATGCTCTACTCTTAATAATCTATAC
>CAZWJY010000210.1:0-2942 GCA_964634335.1 uncultured bacterium | reverse complement strand
ATCTCCTACCAGGATTTGAAGAGAATCCTTAAAGAAGTATGGAGAGGAGACCTATGCAGGACCTATAGCTAAGAGGTTGGCCAAGGAGAAGGTGAGGACTACATCAGAACTGGTGAGAATAGTAGCAGAGACGGTGCCCAGAAAGAGGTTAAGGAAAAGCCTCTCTAAGGTCTTCCAAGCCTTAAGGATCGCAGTGAATGGGGAATTGGAGGCATTGAAAAAGGGCCTGAAGACTGCTATCTCCTTTCTCCTCCCAGAGGCCAGGATAGTGGTGCTCTCCTACCACTCCTTGGAGGATAGGATAGTGAAATATACATTTAAGGAGTATGCAGCAAGAGAAGTTATCTCTATCCTCACCCAAAAGCCCCTGAGGCCTAAGGAGGAGGAGATAAGGGATAACCCAAGAATAAGGTCTGCCAAACTAAGGTCAGGAGAGAGAAGGTGAAGAAAATCCTTATCTTCTTGGGCCTCCTCTTCCTTCTTCTCTTCTATATATGGCAACACTCCCTATGCTTCAAATTAACTCAAGAGACTCAAGCCCTCCGGAAGGAGAATGAGAAACTCAAAGAGGAGTTTTTGAGGTTGAGGGTAGAGGTAGAGAAACTCTCCTCTTATAACTACATAGCGGAGAAGGAATGGGTGAGATAGGAAGGATAAGGTTGGTAAAGTTCCTGTTCTGGCTTGTATGGATAGGACTCCTCTCTTATGGTTTCTCTCTTCAGGTATTGGGAGAGAAGAAGTATAGGAAGATAGCTAAGAAGGAGCATCAGAGGAAGATAAAGTTTCCTGCCCAGAGAGGACTCGTATTTGATTATAAGGGCAGGGTACTTGCCTTAAACTCCTCCTGTGGTTCGGTATACATCCTTCCTCAGTATATCTCTGATAAAAAGAAGGCTGCAGGACTCCTCTCCAGATTCAAGCTGGGTTCTTATCAGAGTATCTTAAGGGAACTACGCAAGAGAAAGAGGTTCTTCTGGATAGCCAAGAGGATAGACCAGAGACTTGCAGACGCTTTGAGGGAAGCTGTAGAAAAGGAAGGAGTGCAGAATGCTATAGTTGTTATAGAAGACAAGAGGAGGATATACCCCTGGAGGTGCTGTTCCTCCCTCCTCGGCTTTGTAGGGGAGGAGAACCGTGGACTCTCAGGTCTTGAGTATGCCCTTGATTCCCTTCTCAAAGGAAAACCTGGGTGGGCAGTCCTGGAGAAGGATGCCTTAGGGAAGGACTATCATTACCCCTCCTATCCCAATATTCCCTCAAAACCTGGTTCAGATGTCTATCTTACTATTGATGCTGAGGTCCAATCCATTGCCTATGAGGAGGTGAAGAGATTTGTAGACTCCTTAGGGTGCAAGAAGGGGATGGCAGTCATCTTAGATGTACCTACAGGTGCAGTGAGGGGACTGGTGAACTATCCAGATTTTGACCCCAACCACTATAACCATTATTCTCCTTCCCACTGGAGAAACTACGCAGTAGAGGACGAATACGAGCCAGGTTCTTGCTTCAAGCATGTTATAGCCGCAGTATGTTTAGAACATAAACTGATAGACACGGCTAAGATGATAAACACCCACAAGGGCTACATCCTTATCTCTGGTCATAAGATAAGGGATGCCCATCCCCTCCCTGATCTTAACTTCCCTGGAGTATTCATCCACTCCAGCAATGTGGGGGTATCCATTCTCTCCCTAAGGGTAAAGCCGGGTTGGTTCTACGAGACTGCAAGGAAATTAGGTTTTGGAGCCCCTACAGGTATTCTGCTCCCTGGCGAAGCAAAGGGAAAAATAGACAAGCCAGAAAAGATAACCAGATTGAGATTAGCAAATATGGCCTTTGGGCAGGGTGTAACAGTAACTGCTCTACAGCTTGCAGCCAGCTACTTAGCGATTGCCAATAATGGTAAGTATCTCAAGCCTTATATTATAGATAAGATACTAAAAAGGGGGAAGATAATATACAGAGGAAAACCTACCTTAGTGAGGAGAGCTCTGCCCGATTCTCTATGCAGGATATTGAAGGAGATCCTCTACAGGGTAGTAGAGGAAGGAACAGGGAAAAGGGCAAGAATAGAGGGGATAGAGGTTTGTGGAAAGACAGGGACATCTCAAAAACCATTGGAGGGGAGATATTCTGAGGAGAAGATAATCACCTCCTTTGTAGGCTTCTTCCCAAAGGAGCATCCATCCGTACTCATCTATGTGGTCCTGGACGAACCGAATATACCCTACTATGCTTCTCAGATAGCTTGTCCTCTCTTCCATAGGATAGCCAGAAAAATTCTACACCTTTCGGAGTATGCCATTTCTCAAAATGATACTAAAGAATCTGGTGGCTGATATCCCCTGTGAAATTACAGGAGATAGAGGGGTAGAGATAAGAGGAATATCTTTTGATTCCAGAGCGGTAAAAAAGGGAGACCTCTTTGTGGCCCTGTCCGGACTTCATACCAAAGGGGAAAGATATATAAGAGAGGCCATAAAGAATGGAGCAGTAGCTGTGGCAGGAGGAGAAAGAAAGGAATTTAGTTTCCCCTTTGTCTTTACCCCCCATCCCAGAAGGTTCCTTGCCTTAGTATCTAGAAGATTCTATGGTTATCCTGATAGGAGACTCGATCTTTTAGGAATAACCGGTACGAATGGAAAAACCACTGTATCCTGGCTTTTAAAAACCATCTTTGAGAAGGTAGGAGAGAAGGTAGGGGTGATAGGGACCCTGGGTTATCTAATAGGAGAAGAGGAGAGAGAGGAGGAATACACTACCCCTGAAAGTCCTCTCCTTTACAAGATTTTAAGAGAGATGGCGGATAGAAGAATAGGATGGGTAGTAATGGAGGTATCCTCCCATGCCTTGGCTTTAGAAAGAATATATGGTCTTGAGTTTAAAGGGTGTGGCTTCACCAATCTCTCCCAGGACCACTTAGACTTTCATAAGAATATGGA
>CAZWJY010000209.1:0-2950 GCA_964634335.1 uncultured bacterium | reverse complement strand
TATCTACCCTATGTATTTTCTCTTTCCATTCAGCCCATACTATATAAATATCCTTATCTTTACCCACTACCATATCAGCACAACCTCTTGCTGTAGTGAGAACACTATCCCATTCACCTCCTATAGGCTTATAATAGAGCTTGCCGCTACCCACAGCATATAAAGTTCCTTCGTCGTCTGTAGCAATAAGGAATGCTTTTGGATAGAAAATGGTCCTTGGTGTCCATTCCCCTCCAGCAGGTCTAAAAGAGTAGTAAACTTTGCCCTCTGAGGGTTCATCTTCATACCAACTATACCAGACGCAATGGGCATTACCCATAGGGTCTACTGCCAATGTGGGGAGGGCATCCATTGTAGTATCCGTATCACTATTCACCCTCACATTCTCAGACCATTTCCCGCCTTTTGGTCTAAAAGCAAAATAGATATCGTCTCTATATTTCGAGTAATTCCTTGAGTCTTCCCAGACCACATAGCAGTTTCCAGAAGAGTCCACAGCAAGGGAAGGGCTAAAGGCACCTCCAGAGATATCATTCACCTTCTCATTAGGTGTCCAGTCCCCATCCTTAGGCTTCATTGAGAAGTAAATATCATGACTAAAGGGACCTGTATTGCGGCTGTCCAACCAACAACAATACAGAGTTTCTCTATTTATTGTTAAAGAAGGGCTCCTTTGAGAGTTATCTCCAGAGTCGTCATTTATTTTTATAGGATCGCTCCATTCCTCTTCCCTACTCCGTTCTGTGAAATAGACATCTCTCTCTACTGTCCCATATCTGGCACAGAAAACACAATAAACCTTGCCTTCCTCACTGACAGCAATTTCTGCCCCAGGATTGGCATTAGGAATTTCTTTTAATACTTTCTCATTCTTACTCCATTCTCCTCCCTTTGGCTTATAGGCAAAATAGACCTCTGGATGTCCATTCCTCCAATCCTCAAATACGCAATACACATTCCCCTGCCCATCTACAGCTATCCTGGGATAATTCTGCTGGCTTTCAGTCGTATCATCATCCACCCTCTCAGGAGGAGTAAATACCCACCCACCAAGACATAACCCAGACCAGAAAAGAACCAAAGCTAATACCTTCACTTTGAAATTAAGATAATCAATGCTCATCCCCTGTCAACTCCTCTCTATTTTATTATCACTATCTTCTTGATATACACATCTCTTTTCATCTCTAACTTACAGAAGTATATTCCATTTGATACCCTCTTCCCTCTATTATCCATTCCATACCATACTATATAGGGTTCGGATGAGGAGTATACCGAAGAGTCAGGAGGAACAAAATCTGATTCTACGCCACTGGCACAGGGGTAGTAGGCAGGATAGAGATAATAGGTATCAGGAAGCACCGTTTTTACGAAGGAATCAATCTTTATACTATCTACCTTACTCTCTCAGGGAAGAGCCAAATAGATAAGTTTCAAAGGGAGAGAAGGTTCGCCAAGGTTTGTGGTATTGATACATCCTTCCATTGTTACTACATCATACATTGATTTTCTCAATTGATAGGTCATCTTGAGAGAAATTTAGGATAACCTCTTTTTCTCCTGCCAGAGATAAGCTGGCTATTATAAAAAGACCTGTAACAACCTCCTTCATTTTTCCTCCTCTCTCTCTTCATATCCATAGATTACCCCATTGGCTCCAACTGCATAGTATAGAGCCCCCCTATGGTTTAGAACCCCACCATAGTTTAATGTATCCACTGCAATGGCATAGAGATTTACTCCGCTCTTCACCTTTTCCCAGGAGCTACCATCCCACTGGAAGATATCTGTCCCTACTATAAAACCCTCTTCTGGGGAATGCATAGCAATATCCCTGGGGGTTGTATTCTTAAGAACAGCTACCTTTTCCCATCTCTGTCCATCATAATGATAGACCCAGCCATCAGAGCCCATAGGAGTGGCTATCCATCCATCTTGTGGTGAGGTAAAATATATGGAAGGGGAATCTCCCAATTCTAAGGTATCAAGGCTCCATTGAGTTCCATCAAAATGGAGCACCCCTCCCTTTCCTACTATCCAGATATCTGTTGAATCCAGACAGCACATATCGGTCAGGTCAAAATCCACCCCTGGGTCCAATTTTTGCCACTCCTTTCCATTATAATGGAGAACAGTCCCTTTATCCCCGCAAACCCAGAAGATGTTTCCTCCTATATGTTGTTTAACATCGTTTAACTTTTCTAAAACAGGGCAAGATAAAGGCAGTGTGCTATAGTCTCCCCCCATTATTACTCCACTATCACCCACAATCCATATGAATCCTTGCACAAAGGAGATAGCATTGAGCTTTGTAGCTACGGAGGATGGTACACATCTAAAATAGAACGCTTCATGTAGCCTATGCAAGATTACCCCACTATCCCCTACTGCCCATCCTTCATAGATAGCCCCTACTGCCACTCCATAGAGGTTTTTACTTGTAGGGCTGCGCATCTTCTTCCACTCATTTAGAGGGAGTTTATCCACAGGAGATGGACACCCTGAAAATAAAGAAAAGGCTATCGCCACTCCACAATAAAGCCATCTCCTCATCCATACCTCCATTTGTAAAAGTATCTGAGATATCAAGAGATGTCAAGGACATAATGTAGATTGCCGATTGTTATCATCCATTGATCTTCTCAATTGATAGGTCATCTTGAGAGAAATTTATAAAACTCCCTCAGCTTATCAGGATTCCCCTTTGCTACTCTCTCCAATTTTATAAGTCTTATAAGCACCAAATCCCTCATCCTTTAATCTCTCTCTGAATTTCACAAGAGTTGTATCATCAGGGATAGGGTCAGTCATATCTACGCTGATAAACCATCTAAAGAGAAGATTATGGACACATATCATTAAGATTATTACAAACTTTCTATTTATGACAGAAAGATTAGACTCCTCTTGGGTTATAATAATAGAGGGCAAAGTCTCCCACACCCAC
>CAZWJY010000208.1:0-2983 GCA_964634335.1 uncultured bacterium | reverse complement strand
ATTAAGATTTTGTAAAAGGGTCTGGTAGAGATGGAGAGAAAGGAGATAACGAACGCTGAAGGATTATTGTGTGTGTTATTGTCATAACCTCTTTGGATGTCCAGAACTTGAGGTCTTTACCAAGGTGCCAAGGGCATTCAAAGTATATAAGAGCGTGGATACTATATATGTAGGCGAAACAACTACCTTCACTAATATTCAGGAGATATGAGTATAGGTTGTTATCTTCCCAGGAAAGAGAGTTCTGACCAGTATAAAACAGGTGGGGACTGGATTTATATAGCGGATAAAGGTAAGGCGCTTGTGGGTATAGAAGAGCAAGGGAATCTTCCCAAAACCCTCTCCATAACTCAACTCTACCCGAATATAGCTAAAAGTAGAGTTCGGGTTGAGTATGGAATCCCTGAAAAGGAAGAGGTTAACCTCTCTGTCTATAACTCCCTTGGGGCTCTGGTAAAGACCCTTTATCAAGGCAAGCCAAAACCTGGCTATTATAGCCTAAGCTGGAACTTATACGACAACTCAGGTAAAGCTCTATCCTCTGGGATATACTGGATTGTTCTATCCCAGAAGGAGAAGAGAATAACAAGAAAGCTTTTAGTTGTTAGATGAGAGATAACCATCTCTACCAGACCCTTTTGAAAGGAGGAGGTATGGGGATAGGTATTTTTGCTATCTTAACTTTTATAAATGTTTCAATGGGTGATGATTATTTGAAATATGTAAGGTCTATCCAGGTTCAAGGGAATATTCCTTCTGAGATAGAGGTTTACAATCATTACGCTTATTGGGATGACGGAACATACATTCATATATTTGATATATCCAATCCCAAAACACCGACTGAATTGGGAATATGTAAGGTAGGTAGTAGGATCTTTGGAATAGTTCTCTCTTATCCCTATATTTATTTAACATGTGAGTCCGATTGTGACCTTAAAGTGATGGATGTATCTAATTCTTTTAATCCCACAGTAATAGGAAGTTGTAAGGTATGTCCAAGAGGATTAGGGAACATCGCTATTGAGGACAGCCTTATATATGGAACAGATTACCATGGCAAAAGTCTTAGAATAATGAATATCTCTGACCCTTATTTTCCAAAAGAGGTAGGAGTGTGTAGAACCCCTAATTTGGCTCGAGGTATTGCTGTCTATAGTTCTTATGCCTATGTAGGAGCATTATGGGATGGTGTTAGGATAATAGATGTCTCTGACCCTACCAATCCTTTTGAAGTTAATTATATTTTATTCCCTGACCAAGGGGTAGAAAAGATAGTGGTTTCTTACCCTTATCTTTATGTTATATTATATACATTATATGGGAAGGAAGAGAAAGACAAACTTTACATCTTAGATATATCAAATCCCACAAATCCTAAAATATTGAGCCACTTCTTGAAAGAGGCTGAGAATATATGGGATGTGGAGCCTTTTGGAAATTATCTTTATATCTCTGGTGATTCCCTCTGGATTTTTGATATCTCAGACCCTGAAAATCCTGTGGAGAAGGGTGCATACTGGCCAGGATGGCAGGGTTCTGCCATATCAGATTCTCTCCTCCTTCTGAGCGGTTGGTTTGCATATTATTGGCCAAGCATCCCCCCTGCTATATGGAGTGCATTTCAGGTAGCAGATATATCAAACCCTGAAGAACCAGAGATGATTACTCAGTATACCACAGGTTCAGGTCTATTGATTGCAAAGGTTAAAGGACATCTCCTGGGCACCTGTCGATGGATAGAGTCTACGGGTTTTCAACTATTTGATATCGAAAATCCCAAGTTTCCAAAACACCTTGGGTTTATCTCCTCTAAGGCTCTTTACAATGGGCTTGCCCTTTCCGATTCTTATGCTTATGTCTGTTATGAGAATCGTCTGGGGGGTGATAGTGGAGGCATCTATATAATAGATATCTCTTCTCCTCCTCACTTAAAAATAGTGGGTTCGTATTATGGTCATGGAGTCCCCCAGGATGTAGAGGTTTCAGGTTCCTATGCCTATCTTGCCGCCTCTTCCTGTTACCTTCCTGAAGGTTCCTTAGGTTTGAGGGTCCTTGACATCTCCAACCCTCAATCCCCTTCTCTTATCGGTTATTATAAAGGAAATTATCGTTCTCTTGCCTTATCCTACCCTTATCTATATATGGCTAAGCGGTATAATTATGGTATAGATATTTTTGATGTATCTGACCCAGAGAATCCCCAAAAAATCGGTGCCTATACAAAAGGAGATATAAAAGATTTAGAAACAGATGGCTCTTATGTGTATATTATAGATACTTCTGATGGAACAAGAGCTTTCAGAATTTTAGATGTCTCTGATCCCTCCGATATTCGAGAAGTGGACCATTATACCTTTCAACCTCAAGAATTACCTACTGGTCTTACTATGGATGGGAATTATGCCTATGTAACGATAAGATGGTATGAGAAGGATAGAGAAAAATATAATGCCTTATATGGCTTTGATATCTCTAATCCTCATAATTTTAAAAAGATAGGCTATTCCAGACTTCCCCACTGTAGCTTTTTAGCTTATCATCTCAGACCTGCTACCTCTAAGGGATGGATATATGTCCCTAACTACACTGCCTTAGAGATATGCCAGAATACTCTTGTAGCAGGGGAGGAAGAGAGAATTTCTATTCCTAAGACCTCCTTTCTCCAGATATACCCGAATCCTTCTAAATCCTTTTTTATAAATTATACCCTCTCTACTTCCGGAAGGGTCTGTCTAAGAATTTTTGATGTATCTGGAAGGATAGTGAGAACCCTTCTGGATAAGAACCAGAACAGGGGCAGTTATACCATATTCTGGGATGGAAGGGATGACAAAAATAGAGATTTACCCTCAGGGATATACTTCTGTGAACTTAAGACCCCTAAATTTTCTGATACCAGAAAAATTCTAATTCTGCGATTCGTAGGCATTCACTCTTGACAATTGTATAAATATCTGGTATTTAAAGATATGGAAGCGGT
>CAZWJY010000207.1:0-2983 GCA_964634335.1 uncultured bacterium | reverse complement strand
CTCTCCATCTCCCCAAACCCTGCAAAGGGGATGGTGAATATTAGATATGAGATATTAGAAAGGGGTCCTGTCTCTATTCGGGTATATGATGCTCTGGGAAGACCTGTGAGAATTCTTACCGGAACCGAGAACTCAGAACCTGCTACCTACACCATAGAATGGGAGGGAAGAGATGAGGAAGGAGACCCCCTGCCTCCCGGAGTCTACTTTATCAGATTTGAAACCCATAGTTCTAAATTGACCAGAAAGCTAACCCTTATGAAATAGAGACTGAGAATTACTTTACTATCACTACTTTCTTGACTTCTCTCCCTTTTATAAAATATACCCCCGGGGGTAGATTCTTATAGTTTAAAGGACACCTCCCTACAAGCCTTCCTGTAATGTCATAAACCCCTGGCTCTTCCAATTTATGAGCATAACCCCTCTCCTTTTCTATCCCCCTCTCCTCTTTTCTAATCTTTAAAAGTTTTAAATCGTCTATATACCATCCATCTCCATTCTTATACTCATCTGATAAAAGCCTGAATCTTAGATATATACTCTTCGCATTTAAGAAATTATCAAGGGGGACCCTCACTTTATGCCAGTCCCTCTTACCTGTAATCTGATAAACCTTCTCCCATCCCATTCCATCAGGGGATACCTCAACCCATCCAAAATCCCAGCCATTCTCTGTCTCATACTTTGTATTAAAACAGAGCTCAAGATAAGAAGCCTCTCCTATCTCTATGGGTGACAAGACTGCCTCTTTATACTCATTCATATCCTGATATCTCTCATAGGGTGAGTCAGTCAGGCTGTGGTATGGGGATACATAGTCCTCATCTGTCAATCCCCAGTTGCCTGTCCATTTTGATAATCCACTCTCAAAGTCATCCTCAAATACCACCTCCCTCTTTCCAATAATAAGAAGGATAGAATCCTTAGGAAACCCCTGTTTGGAGAGATATAGCCATACCCTTTCACCCTCAGGGGTATTCTCATCTATCTTACATCTGAAGGTTATCTCCACTGTATCAAGGGGAGAGAGGTTCTCGATCTCCTTTCCCTGGTCTATAATTGTTATATAGCTACTCTTTGTAGAGAGGCTAAGGGGTCTACTCTCTACCTCTTCCCAGGGGGAGATATTTTTGAGATAGAGTTTAAGAGAGAGCTCTTCCCCTTTCTCAGGGTATTCATCACCATTCTCTGTTAGAGTTTTGTAATCTATAAGTTTTAGAAATCCTCCAGCTGCACAGGCGGCAAAAATATTTATAGGTCTTGTCTCCTCTATATGGACATCTATAGAATCCTCCTCCCAGAACATCTCCCCTACCTCTACGGTAAAGGCAAAGATTTTTGGTTTATCCTCTGAGCCGTACATCCAGTCATCAGAATCCCCATTTGTAATATAGAGGAGTTCCCATCCTGTCCCATAGGAGTAGTTATTAACAGAAGTCATATCCCTTGCCATATCCCTGTATGGGATAGAGTCAGGGGTCTGGATTTCCTTATATCCAAAGGGATAGAGAATCATATTGGCGGCGCTGTGATAATTGAGAGCGAGTTTAAATCTATGGCTCCTGCATAGATTTATGATTGCCTGAACCTCAGGCTCTGATGCAGGTGATGGTCCTCTATATACATCACTCTCAGTATCTGGTGATGAGCCCTCATCATCATAACCCCACATATAAGGGTAATTCCTATTAAGGTCAACTCCATAGGTTCCATCTCCATTATCCCTCCGATTCTTCCTCCACATCCCTCCACCCTCTGGTAATGTATCCTCATTGTATAGATAGCCATCAGGGTTGACTATGGGAACTATCCATATCTGACGATTATCTACAATATACCTTGCCAGAGGATTATGGGTATAATTCTCAAGAAGCCATCTCGCCCACTCAACACAGATGTTACAACCTATCGGCTCCCTTGCATGATGAATACCTGTATAGAGGACTTCAGGCTCATCCTCCTCTATGCCTACATTGTCTGAAATCTTTACTGCCCATACCTTATTACCATCCCAGGTTGTATCCCCTGTATTATTTGGAAGCGCTATCCTCTCTGAGCATAGGGATGGGAACTGTTGGTGTAAGGAGTCCAATATAGATAACGCCTCTTCATAGGTATAGTATCTCCCAAAATTTGTCTCTCCACTCATCCTATCTCTATAATAACTCTCTAAATCTCTTATGATTATCTGATATCTCAAGCTCCTGCTCTTTAATCTCTTTATATCCTCATCCTTCACTATTACATCTGCAAATACCCCCTTCTTGACCTTCACAATATCCAACCCTTTGAGCAGGGATAGGTCAGGGGTATATACCCTTACCATATCATACCTCCCAAATAGGGATAGGGGTATGAGTATTATAAGAAGCTTTCTCATAGCTCCTCCCTCCATCTCTCCTGGGTTTTAATAACCTTTAATAATCTCTTGTCTCTTTTAAAAATGAGATAGTATCCGTTCCTTAAAAAGAGAATCCCTTTCCTCCTTATCTCCTCTCCCTCCCCTTTAATTACAATCAGGCTATCACAGGGGACAAATCCGAGGAGGCGTATATTCTTTATCCTCTCCCCCACCTCTATCCCTTTTGCTCTCTCCCTTAAAGAATCCAGGGGAACATCTATCCTCTCCAGCTCTATAGGAGATGCCAGATACATATAGCCTGAGAACTTACTCTCTCTTATAAAAAACTTCCCCTTATATATCCCGGGTCTATTTGTATCCTCAGGAATAAACAGTCTTGCCCTGTGGAGAAGCCTATCCCCCTTATAATCATAGATATCAAAAAGGCTATTCTCTCCAATCTTTGTAAGGACTCCTGAGAGTTCTGCAGTATCTCTTAGAGAGAGGTCATAGGAGGGTATTAGGAACTTCTCTACTTCTATGGGCTTTATCTGAGAACAGAAGATAAATACCAGTCCAGATATTCCCAGTCTCTCCATTTAGAGATTATATAGATTTCAGACAAAAAATCAAGCCGAC
>CAZWJY010000206.1:0-2999 GCA_964634335.1 uncultured bacterium | reverse complement strand
AGTGAGGAGAGTGGAGAAGCTCTCCTTTCCCAAGAAGCCTGTATTGGAGAAGAGAAGAGACCTATACCTTTCATCCTTAGAGGAAGACCTCTCAGAGGTTTTGGGGACCAAGGTGCGTATAAGAATGGGGGGAAAGAAGGGGAAGATAGAGATAGAATTCTACTCTCCTTCAGACTTAGAAAGAATAGTATCCAGAATAAAGTGAAAAGGGTCTCTTTTATTATAATTCCTTCTTCGCCAAAAAAAACCTGGTCCAGAAGCATCTCTTTAACAAAACTGAGGATAATCGTAATCTTCTCATCTATCCTTCTTGCAGTAATTATAGGTCTTATTTACAATGCCTTCAGGGTCCATTATGAGATTGCTGGATATTATTATCTAAAGAGGGAGAATAGAAAACTGAGAGAGAGGATAGGTAAACTGAATGAGATAGAGAGGAGACTTGCTTATATTCAGAGAGAGGATAAGAAACTGAGGAAGATGCTGGGAATAGAAAAGACCCCGCCTCCTGTAGATTTTACAAAAGTTGCCTTCTCCTATAAACCTGTTCAACCAGAATCTATCCAGGGAGATTCTACAGAAGGCCCTTTTCACTTAGCTGTTCTCCCTACCACAGGCTTCATCATCACCAGGGGATTCAGTCCCCAACATCAGGGGATAGATTTGGCTGTAGAGGAGGGAACACCTGCCTTTGCCTGTGCAGATGGGGTAATTGAGAAGGTGGGTTACGATTCCCTATTCGGGAACTTCATCCTCATCAGACATACCCCGGATTATCAGACTTTCTATGGGCATCTCCTCAAGTCTATCAAGGAGAAGGGGGATACAGTGAAGGCTGGGGATATAGTGGGATTTATAGGGGCTACGGGTCATACCTCTGGGGTGCATCTCCATTTTGAGGTCCTTTATAAGGGAAAGAGGATAAATCCTCAAGGTATGTTCTTAACCAGATAGGAGGTAAAATGGGAGAGAAGATAGAGGGAAAACTTGATACCCTCATAGGGAAAGGGACAAAGATAACAGGAAATATTACGAGTAACGGGAGTGTAAGGATAGATGGCAGACTGGAGGGGAATCTATCTACCCCCCATACTCTGATAACAGGCCAGGACTCCTTTATCAAAGGAGATACAAGATGCAAGGATGCTGTCCTGGGAGGGAGGATAGAAGGAAATATCTCTGCCTCAGGGGTTGTGGAGATGCAATCTGGGGCTTCCCTTCTGGGAGATATCACCTGCAAGGGATTAATTATCCAGCCTAAGGTCTTCTTTGAAGGCCACTGCAAGATGTCTGAAGGGAAGTGATCCTCCTCCTATTTGCCATTTCCATTCCTCCCTCACCCCAGTTGATGGAGAGGAAGGTGGTTCCCCCAAAATTCCCTCTTCTTATGGAAATGCCAGAAAGGATGAAGAAACCCCTCAAAGGAGAGAAACGGGCCTTAGTCCTCCTCGTAGATTTCTCAGATAATCAGAGCAGATACCCTCCTTCCGATTTCAGGGAACTCTTCTTTGGAGACACGGGCTCTCTTAGGGACTATTACCAGGAGGTCTCTTACGAGAATCTGAGTCTTTATGGAGAGGTTAAAGGGTGGTATACCTTAGGCCATTCCTACTCTTACTATACAGACCATCAATACGGGGTGGGGATGGATTATCCCCATAATACCCAGGGTATGGTAGCAGACGCCTTAAAAAGGGCTGACTCAGATATAGACTTCTCTCTCTACGATGGGGATAATGATGGCTATGTTGACTATCTGGTAATCGTCCATGCAGGTATGGGAGCAGAGGAGACCAATAGCAGAGAGGATATCTGGTCCCATAAATGGCAGCTATCAGATACCAAGACAGGCTCTCCTGGTCCCTATACCACGAACGATGGGGTGAAGATAGATGCCTATATCACAGGACCTGAGAGCTCTCTTTATGGAAAGGCTAATATAGGGGTATTCTGCCATGAGTTTGGACATCTTCTGGGCCTGCCTGACCTATATGATACCCAAGACCCTTACTATGTAGGGCCAGGAAAGTTCTCTTTAATGTCTTCAGGTGCTTGGAATGGTTCACCCCCTGGGAGTTCACCCTCTCACCTCTGTTCTTGGTCAAAATACCTCTTGGGTTGGATAGAACCTTTTGGCCTGGATAATCCTGGTGATAGTATCCCCAAAGCAAACTTCCCTGCTGTAGAATGGAATCCTGTTGCCTATAGACTCCTCCCTAACCCCAATGGTGCAGATTGGACCTTCAACTATCCAGGCAAAGGGGAGTACTTCCTTGTGGAAAATCGCTACCAGACAGGGTTTGACAAAGGGCTTCCAGGTTCAGGGCTCCTCATCCTTCATATAGATGAATCCCAGTCTGATAATAATGACCAGACTCATCCTTTAGTAGGAATAATCCAGGCAGATAAGAACAGTGCCTTCTCTCTCACCAGGGACGACCAAGGAAGGGGGGAGGACCTCTGGTCCAATGATACCTCAGGATTTGGGTTCTTGTCTATACCCCCAAGCCTTCTCTATGATGGTACCCCTTCTGGTGTAGTGATAAAAAATATCTCTGCAGAGGATTCTGTAATGGAGGCAGACCTGAGCCTTAAGGTTGTGCTTCTGGGTAAGGTCTACTCCTTTCCCAATCCCTTTATACCCGATAGGACCCATAAGAGGGTAACCATCAGGTATGTACCCAAGGATAAATCCCAGGAGTATCCAAAATTTAAGGTCTCTATTTATAATCTGGCTGGGGAACTGGTGAGGGTCTTAGATACCCCAAATTCTGAGGTATATCCCTTAGTCAGAACCGCCTTTTGGGATTTAAAGAACGATAGGGGGGAGGAGGTGTCCAGTGGTCTATACTTCTATCTCATTGAGACAGAGGATGGGGAGAGGAACAAAGGAAAACTGACAGTGATAAGGTAATATCCTTAATATTAGAACCAAGGGGTTGACAGAGCTTATAAGTTGATTAATATTTTAGGAGTCTTGGCCTTGTAAGGCTTGAAAG
>CAZWJY010000205.1:0-3029 GCA_964634335.1 uncultured bacterium | reverse complement strand
GGTAAGCCTACCCCATTTTTTAGGAGAATCAAGCCCCAAGTTTGGGATGCATCCCCTAAAGGGTTCGCAATGATGAGAGATATAAAAGGGAGACCCCTCTTCTACTCTAAAGGGAGAAGGCAGGCTGGAGAGTTAAATTTGTGGTTATTGACAAGAAGGAGAATTCGTTTATTATGAGTATAAATGAGGGTCATTGGAGGAGAATTGAAGAGGAGACCTATACTCTATCCTACTAAGAAAGGTCTGAGACCCACAAGAGGGATGGTAAGAGAGGCTATATTTGATATCCTGGGAGAGAGGATAAAGAATGCCAAGGTGTGTGACCTCTTCTGTGGCGCAGGAAGTCTGGGAATAGAAGCCCTATCAAGAGGAGCATCCTCTGTTACCTTTGTAGAAAAGGACCCCAAAACCTTCTCCTTCTTAAAGAGAAATACATCACCCTTTAAAGATAGAGTAAAACTGAGGAGAATGGATGTGGATAGATTTTTGAAAAGGGCTGAAGAGAAGTTTGATATCATATTCTTAGACCCTCCCTATAATAAGGGGTTAATTCTCAAAACCTTGAAAAGATTGAAGGAGAAGGGATTCTTAGCAGATAATACTCTAATAGTAGTGGAACACTCCACCACAGAACCTGTCCCTATTCTCAAAGCTATCAAGAAAGAGAGGGAGCGGATTTATGGCGATACTGTAATAACTCTCCTTTCTAAGGGATGAGAATAGCAGTCTACCCAGGCACCTTTGACCCTATAACCTATGGTCATCTGGATGTGATTGATAGGGCATTGAAACTCTTTGATAAACTGGTTGTAGGGGTTGCAAGAAGAAGGGAGAAGGAGACCCTCTTCTCCTTTGAGGAAAGGGTAGAACTCGTAAAGAAGGCGATAGAGAATAGAGATAGGGTTGAAGCTATAGGTTTTGATGGACTACTTGTAGACTTTGCCAGGAATCAGAGAGCCTGTGCTATTGTAAGGGGCTTGAGAGCAGTTGCAGACTTTGACTACGAATTCCAGATGGCATTGACAAATCGTAAGATAGCCCCTGATATAGAGATAGTCTACTTCCTCCCCTCTGAACAATACTCATACCTCTCCTCTTCCTTGGTAAAGGAGATTACTATCCTTGGAGGGAATGTCTCAGCCTTTGTCCCAGAACCCATAGAGAGAGCCCTTAAAAAGAAGAGAAGTGAAGTTTGTTGATGAGGCAGTGATTCTTGTGGAAGGGGGGAGAGGGGGAGACGGTTGTATCTCTTTTAGAAGGGAAAAGTTTGTGCCCAGGGGAGGACCTGATGGAGGTGATGGAGGAGATGGAGGAAGTGTCTGGATAACAGGAGACCAATCCTTGGAAAGTCTGGCTGACCTTGAGTATAGGAGGGTATATAGGGCAGGAAAAGGGGGGCATGGGAGAGGAAAGAGACAGCACGGTAGAAAGGGAGATTCTCTATATATACCTGTGCCTCTGGGAACAGATGTCTATGAGGGAGATAGACTCCTGGGCGAAATCTTAAAACCAGGACAGAGACTTCTGGTGGCTAAGGGAGGGAAAGGGGGGAGGGGTAATGCAAGGTTTGCTACTTCTATAAATGTTGCCCCTAAGGTCTGTGAGAAGGGAAAGCCTGGTGAGAAGAGGGAATTGAGACTGGTATTGAGAATACTTGCAGAAGTGGGCATAGTGGGATTTCCTAATGCAGGTAAGTCTACCCTCTTAAAAAGAATTACCTCTGCAAGACCAAAGATTGCTCCCTATCCATTTACTACCTTAACCCCAAACCTTGGTGTGGTCAAAGATGGGTTCTACAGATATACCATAGCCGACCTTCCAGGGATTATTGAGGGGGCTCATAAGGGAAGGGGGCTTGGTGATAGATTCCTACGCCATATTGAGCGCACTAAAGTCCTTGTCTTCCTCTTAGACAATTCCAGGGATGACCCTTTAAAGGATTATGAGGAGCTTAAGCAGGAGATAAGACTCTATAACCCTGAGATTCTAAAGAAACCGAGGATTGTAGTCTTTAATAAGATAGACCTCCTCCCCACTACTCACCCCTTAAAAGAGGATTCTGTCCTATATATCTCCGCTCTAAAAAGTATCGGGATTGAGGAGTTCCTGGATAAGTTAAAGACAAAGATTAGTAATGGAACCTGACCCCTTTATAGACCTCCTCAGTATCCCGGGGATGACAGAACGGAGGTTGAAGAATCTTTTGGGGAGATTCAAATCTCCTGAAGCCATCTTTGAACAGAAAGAGAGAACTCTTAGAGAGGTGGAAGGGATAAATGAGGAGCTTGCCAAGAGGATAGTGAATTACAAGAGAGATGAAGAGACAAGGGAAAAAATCAGGAAGGCAAAGGAGTTAAATATTAGAGCCATCTCTTATCTGGATGAGGATTATCCAGAGAATCTGAAGGGACTACCCTCTTCCCCACCTCTCTTATTCATCCGTGGAGAGATAAAGGAGGAGGATAGACTGGCTATTGCAGTGATAGGAACCAGGAAGGCTACCTACTATGGGAAGATGGTGGCTGAGAGACTTGCCTCCCAACTTGCAGAGGAAGGGATAACCATAGTCTCTGGATTGGCAAGAGGGGTAGATACTCAAGCCCATATAGGCGCCCTCAAGGCTAAGGGGAGGACCATAGCAGTGTTAGGATGTGGAATAGATGTATACTACCCCTCTCAGAATAAGAGACTCCAGGATGAGATAGCAGAGAAGGGCGCCTTAGTATCAGAATTCAACCTCAGAACCCCTCCTTTTGCTATGAACTTCCCGAAGAGGAATAGAATAATTTCTGGTTTGAGTCTCGGTATTGTAGCTGTTGAGGCAGGAGATTCCTCAGGGGTGATGAATACAGTAAACTGGGCTTTAGACCAGAACCGTGAAGTATTTGCTGTCCCTGGAGGGATTCTCTCTAAGGCATCCGCAGGAACAAATAGACTGATTAAAGAAGGGGCAAAGCCCATAACATCCATAGAGGATATACTTATGGAGTTGGGTCTGAGTAAGAAAAAGAGGAGAGAGACTACTATCC
>CAZWJY010000204.1:0-3065 GCA_964634335.1 uncultured bacterium | reverse complement strand
TCCCCTTGCCAAGAGCTATAATTTGGTTATATTATGGTAAATGTTTTCTATTACTGTGAGGGAGAGATTCAGTGCTGCCCATAAATTGGAGGGAGAGCCTCTACACGGACATACCTGGAGAGTAGAGGTAAATGTAAGATTAGAGAAGCTTAATCAGAAAGGGATGGCTATAGACTTTCGGATACTTAAGGGGTATCTAAAAGCGGTGATATCCCAGATAGACCATAAATACTTAAATGACCTTCCCTTTTTTAAAGAGAGAGAACCCACAGCAGAGAATATAGCTGTCTTCATCTATCAGGAGCTGAAGAAGAGGAGAGAGGTTTCATCTGTTACTGTATTTGAATCTGAGGATGCCTGGGCTACATATTATCCAGAGGAATGAGAGTTAGAAGGTATCTCTTAACAGGTCTGGCATCTATTCTCCCTCTCGGGGCTACCATCTTTATCATATGGTTTCTTGTTAAAAACTTAGGGAATATACTGGCAGGAATGATTCGCCTCTTCCCCTTTATGTCCAGAATGCCAGATATAGTTCTTACTATAATGGGTTTCTTCCTGCTCCTTGTAATCCTTATCGCCGTGGGTGCGGTAGCTGAAAGTCTATTAGGACGATGGACTTTTAGATTGATAGAGGCATCCTTTAAACGCCTTCCATTAATCAGGAGTGTGTATACCCCTGCGAAACAGTTAACCGATGCATTATTTGTTGATAGAAAGTCTTTGAAAAGAGTAGTTATAGTAGAGTATCCAAGGAAAGGTATATACAGCATAGGTTTCGTAACCTTGGAGGAGGAGATACCTATTAAAGGAAGAAGTAAGGGTTATCTCATCTTTGTCCCTTCCACACCAAACCCTACCACAGGCTGGCTCATTTTAGTTCCCAAGAGAGATATAATTCCTACCCCTCTTTCAGTAGATGAGGGTATAAGACTCATAATCTCTGGAGGGATTGTCTATTCTGATAAACTTAAGGTCTAAACCGTCTCCTTGGTCTTCTCTTATGCTGTATTAAGAATCTCATAATTTTCTCCTGTTGTTCAGGTGTGAGAACTTCTTTCAACTTTATCCTCCTCTGGATACGGATAAGGAGGAGCTCTGTCTGGAGTCTCCCTATCTCCTCTATTAGAGCCTTCGCCTTATTCTCATCAGGATTCATTTCTCCCATTAACATCTCCAGTTCCATTCTCCTGATACGCAATTCTGGTTCTATCTCTGCCAATTTTTTCTCAGACTCAAGGAGTATCTCTTCTATCCTTCCTCTCTGCTCTTTGGTAAGCCCTATCTCCTTAACCAGCCAAGGATTCTTTAAGAACTTACCCCAGGGTTGGGCATTGATAAGCCCAAACAACAGGAGGACTATAAGCCCCAATCTCTTCATCTCTACCTCCTTTTACTAAATTAGACTATAAATAAGGGAAAAGGTTTACCTCTTAAGGACCTCCTCCTATCCTTCCTGTATGCCATGGGTCATGATGGAACATAGGCCATCCTCCGCTGGCTAATCCTTCATACCCTTTAATCCGGTATACACAATTTTTAGATGCTATATATACCCTTCCATCTGGTGCAATAACTGGAGAGGAGAGGATTGGTCCACTCAATTGACAGGACCATAAGACAGTTCCATCAGAGTCTACCACATAGAATTTACCCTCTTCAGTTCCTATATATATCTTTCCATCAGAGGCGATAGCAGGAGAGGAATAAGATACAGTGGCTAAAACAGTGGGTTGAGTCCATACTTCTTTCCCATTCTGGTCTAAACAGTAGAGGTATCCCTGCTCTGAGGCTACATATACTCTTCCATCAGGACCTATGGCAGGAGAGGACCTTACCTTCCCAAAGGTTGGGAAGGACCACCGCAGTTCTCCTTCTGTAGAAAGGCAGTAGAGGTGCGAGTCGTCTGAGCCTACATATACCCTCCCATTATCCAGGGCAGGGGAAGACTTCACCTGTCCAATGGTTCCTGAGGTTGGATATCTCCACCTAAGGTTCCCCTCTTTATCTAAGGAGTAGATGTGTCCATCATTTGAGCCAAAATAGATATTCCCTTCTTCATCAATAGCAGGAGAGGATTCAATACCTCCATCTGTCTTATAGCTCCATATTGGCTTCATATCCTTTGAGTCTATACAATAGAGGTATTTATCATAAGAGCCTACATAGATTCTTCCCTCTGCATCCATAGCAGGGGTGGAGATAATAGAATCACCTGTTTCAAAGCGTCCACCATAACCCCCTCCTGGGAGGATTTTATATACCTTATTATCATTACACCCTATATAAACACACCCATCAGGACCTATCAGAGGGGAGGATGCAATAGGACCACTTGTTCCATAAAGACCCTTTGCTTGGAAGGTAGTAGGAGATATAGCATAGAGTGTAGAGTTCCTGGACCCTACATATAGGGTATTGTCAGGACCAATAGCAATGGAAGAGCGACCGATCTCTCCTATACCTCCCACACTATCCTCTATCACAGGGACCCTGATTATAGTGATGAGGTAAGGGGGAGACCACCCAGATTCAGCTCCATGATTATCTCTTGCCTTTGCCTTTATACTGAAGCTCCCCTCTATGGTATAGGAGTGGGAAAAGGTAATGGTATCTCCACTGGCTATTTCCTGACTCCACCCTGATGAAGAGCCATCTCCCCAGTCTATCATATAACTGACCTTATCTCCTGAGTCAGGGTCTGTAGTAGAGATGGAGAAGGGATAGGATTGGTTTATGACTCCTTTTGCAGGACCAAGGATAGTATCTGGAGGATAAGGGGGGTGATTGCCTACTTTTATTAAAATCCCTTTGCCCTCTGACCATTCTGATTCCAGACCATAGATATCCTTTGCCTGTGCCCTTACACTATAATAGCCTGAATCGCTATAGGAATGTTGCATAGAGATATTCCCTCCGCTGGGTACATAATTACTCCAATCCGATGTATCCCCATCATCCCAGGCAAATCGATAAGCAACAGAATCATTATCAGGGTCTTTGGTCATTGCATAAAAGGTATAGGGGATACCTGTGTAACCCTCTCCTATACCCTCTCTCCAGAC
>CAZWJY010000203.1:2606-3066 GCA_964634335.1 uncultured bacterium | reverse complement strand
GTATTCTCTGTGCTATCTGTTATAGAGTGCCAAGAGATTCCCCCATTTATAGAATATTCCAAGGATACGTAACCCTCACCTAAATCTCCCTGCCAGGTGATCTCATAGGTATGTTCTATCTCCCAGTTCTCTCCTGAACCGTTATGGTTATATAGGGTATCCCCCAAAGGAGAGGTGAGTTTTATGCTATATCCGTAGTAGCCCCCAGGAGAGATGGTATTCATTCCAGTATAGAGCGCAGGCCCCCCATACCACTCATTATAATACCAGTAATCGAGACCAGGAGTCCAGGTATTGTGAACAATAACATACTTATCATCGGTATAGCCTACAGCAGTGAGGGAGTGGCCCTCCAATAAGTAGGATAATACCATCCAATGGAAAGGACGATTATTATCTATCTCGTTACAGATTAAAGTCCATAGCCAATCGTTGCTACTATCCCCCCAAAGTATATCAG
>CAZWJY010000203.1:0-2596 GCA_964634335.1 uncultured bacterium | reverse complement strand
AAACTATAACCATTAGCATTGGTTACGGTTTGCATCCCAGGACCGATAGCGAAGGGTGATGTCCCACCTGTAGTGGAGTCGGTTCCCATAGCCATAGATAATTCTTGCTGAAGGTTGGGAACCTGATAGTCCTCTTCCCCCTCTATTGAGGAGTATCTTTGGAAGTGAAAGTCTACAAGCTCGGCATAGTCATCCCCCAAACCTTCGTTACCCAAATTGTCCCAATAAGCCAAAGCCATAGCACAAGCAGTAGGAGAGCAACCATAGCTCCAATCATAGTAAGGAACAAGCTCATAGTGATACACAAGATGATCAAGGAGAGGAAGGGTGGCACCTTGTTCAAATCTCTTCCAGAGCTCTTCATGTCCTCCCCGCCTCCCTGGAGATAGAAGAGCCCTCACCCTCTGATTAAACTGTGTAGAGGTGTATATCCTCTTAGGTGGATAGAGCCTTATATATACTGTATCCCTTCCATTAGTGTAGCTGTACCATTTTACCAGTGGTGTGACCCAATAGATACGGCAGAGAGTAGGTTCTCCTATATGCAAGACCTTGCGGGCCTCCTCTCTCAATTTAGAAGAGAGCACATAATAATCAAGGAGTCCCTCTCCATATTCAGGAATGGGAACCATGTTCCTCCTTGCAGCTACTACCATCTTGTGGTATCTTCCCACGCCCCATTTCTTCAACCTCTGAGGTATTTTTAAGCCCTGAGAAGAGAAGACGAACCCATAAGCTATGGGCTTATCGTCCAATCCATAATACACAAGAGGTTTAGAAACAACCTCCTCTCCCCAAAGGGCCTTCCCATTCTCCTTGGCAATAGTTTCTACTAACCTTATAGACACCTGAGAATCAGAGGTCCTCCCTGTCCCCCACACCAAACAAAAGAGAATCAATATATTTAAATACACTCTTACCTCCCTATTACAAAAATATGGAAGAGGGATCCCCTTTTGTCAATACCCAGTATCTACTTAGACTTCTCCTCTTTCTCCTCCTCTTCTTCTGAAAGACCCTCTCTCATTGCCTTCCTGAATTCTCTTATTCCCTTTCCTATACTCTTTGCCAATTCAGGAATCTTCTTGGCTCCAAAGAGGAGAAGAATCACTAAAATTATGAGAAGTATCTCCTGCCATCCAATGTTCATATTCCCTCCTTAAAATTTATAAAGCACATATATAGCTAAAAGGATAAAAAGTAGGGTAAGGATGGAGATATAGAAATAGAATCCCAGAGTGAGGGTAAAAAACCCTAAGTTTAGAGTAACAGGTGAGAATCCTATCCTGAAGATCTTGAAGAAGAACTCCTTTACTGGAGAAGGGTAGAATATACCGGAGAGAAGATAGGAGAGGGCTGAACCTATAATCCCTCCGATGATGACCCCTAAGATTACCCTCTTTAACCTCCCCTTATGCATACTCCCTCCATTTTATTCAATACCATTAAAGATATTATACCTATGATACTCCCTGTGACAAGACCCAGTAGGGTGAAGATGGGGGTAAGGATAAAGAGCTGGGAATAAGGAAAGAGGAGATAAGCTATAAAGAGTTGTGTGATATTATGGCTCACTCCTCCAAGGATGCTTACCCCCACTATACTTAAGGGAGGAGAGAAGAGCTTCCAGGCTGACCACATAATGAAAAGACTCACCCCTCCACCCCCAAGGGTAAAGAAGAAGAAAGGGCTAAAGAGTCGGCCTGAGAAGAGAGAACCTAAGAAGAGTTTAAAGAGAAAAACCCATAATCCTCCTTTAAGACCATAAAGATATAGCCCAAGGAGAATGGCTATATTGGAGAGACCCAATCTCAACCAAGGCAGAGGTGAGGGGATGAAATTCTCCATTGTATAGAGTACCACACCCAAGGCAGCCAAGAGCGATATCCCCTTTATCCTATCTCGTAACTCCATCCAGCTCTCCCCTTCCTGTTATTCTTACCAACACTCCATTGGGCACACACACTACCATCTCTCCCTTCCTCCTTATCTTCCCCATCTTCATACATATCTTCTGAGGACAGGGAGAATAGGCTATAAAGGCACTCCCCCTTTCCACTTTTACTTCTGTCTTCCCTAAGGGTCCTCCTACCCAAAGAGTAGTATCCTTGGATAAACTCAAAGAATAGGTATCCCCTCCCCTTGTTTCCACCACTACCTCCTCCCCTTTCCCTGGTCTCTTGAAAAAGAAGGGAAAGAGAAGGGAAGAGGAGAGGAGAATCAGAGATAAAAGCAGGTCGGCCCAGGTGAAGTATTTAATAAATCTCAGAGGACTATATCTACCTTTCTCCCGCATCTCTTACATTTTCCATTTTCAATTCCCTCTATCCTTGAGGTAAAATAGTAGCGGGATACAAGAAGATTCCCACACACTGGACAGTAGGTATTGTCCCCACCCTCTACCCATAAGTTACCTATATAGACATAATGGAGTTTTTCCTTCCCCCTCTTATAAGCATCTATCAGAGTATCTGAGGGAGTAGGAGGAAGATTGAATTTATAATTGGGGAAATAGCGAGAGAAGTGGAGGGGTATATCTCTCCCTACCCCTGCTACAAATTCTATAAGCTCCTCTATCTCTTCTTTAGAATCATTT
>CAZWJY010000202.1:1624-3079 GCA_964634335.1 uncultured bacterium | reverse complement strand
GTTCCTTTGTCTTTTTGGTCTCCCATTCCTTCTGGGAGATGGCTTCGCTCCCTTTTGGTCTTTTAACTGATAAACCACCAAAGGTGTAGATTTTAAGTTTCTCCAATTTTTGCTTATGAAGAGAGGTAAACTCTTCCTCAATTATCTTAAGGGCTTTTCTGAACTTTGCCTTGCGTATATCATCAATTAGATACTCTACTTTGGGTAGGGCATCGGTTTTTAAGAGTATCTCAAGCCCTTCAAGGAATATCTCCTCACCCTTTTCCCCACCAAGAATAAGACCAAATCTTATCAAAAGGTCAGGGAGTCTGGCTAATGCCTTTTTCTGGTAAAGAATCTTTTTAGCTTCTTTAAAAACATCTCTTGCGGCTTTTATATTTCCCAGCTTTAGAAGAATAAGACTTTTCCATCCAAGAGCTACTCCTTGATGTAGCTCTGCCTTTATCTCCTTTGCTATACTCAAGGCATTCTCAGCATATCTCAAGGCTTTTTGGAAATCCTCCTTTTCAAAATAGAAATTACTACACGCTATCCAAACAGGAACTAAAATTCTCTTTGGGAAATCTCTTGTATTAAGACAATCCAACAGTTTAGCCATTTCTATCTCAGCTTGTGGCAGATTGTTCAACCTTAAGAAAGTTTCCACCATTCTCTGTCTATTGAGGAGTATCTCCTCAGGTATATTTAGATTCTGAGAAAGGGTAAGGGTATGCTGGAAATATTGAAGTGCCTTTGAATAGTAGCCCTGATTGAAATAGCAGTTACCAAGATGCCAATATTCACCGACAATATACTGCCTATCTCCCATCCTTTGACTCATACTCAGACATCTTTCCATATATTCCCTTGCCTCTTCATATCTACCAAACTCCATTAACACAATACCTAATAGGGAGAGATTATCCACCTTCTTGTCGTAGGGCAGATGTTCTGCGAAATCAAGGGCTCGTTTGAGCAAATCTATCGCCTTTTCAAAATTTCCTTTGCGCCGATGTATGTTTCCCAGTAGATAGAGCACCCTCCAATAGACGCCAGGATAGATACTTGGGTCTATCTCATTCAATAAATTGAGGGCTTCCTTTTCTGCAGCCTCATAATCACTCAGGCTATCTGAGAGATGGTCGATCATTCTTGTTCGTAACTCATAGTATTCCTCCTTCTCTTTGCGGGTCTTTGGAGTCTTATAGATATGGATAACTTTTTGAAGAATTACCTCAGCCTTCTTGTATTGGAGTTCTCTACTATACCAGTAAAAAGCTACGATAGAGAGATCATAGAAGGTTCTCTTCAATCCTACCTTCTTTACCTCCTCTGCGAGATTAGCAAGCTCATCACAAGAACAGATGGGCTCTCGTAAGCGAAAGCTCAGGAGCATATTTGATGCTTTGATAAGAAGTCTATCCTTTTTAGGGAGATTATGAATTTGGTCTCCAATCCTTTTAGCCAGCCTATAAT
>CAZWJY010000202.1:0-1614 GCA_964634335.1 uncultured bacterium | reverse complement strand
CCTATAATATCTCCTCGCTTGTCTATAATCGTATTTGTCCTCATAAACCTCAGCCGCCTTAAAAATATCCCGACATAACTGTAGATTTCCTTCTCCAGGCTCTAAGTCTTGAGTTAGATGATAGGCAATCCTCTCAATCCCTGTTCTGTTCGATTTTTTTAAAACCTTGGCAATCTTGCGGTGAATCTTCCTTCGGGTATTCCTTTCTATTCTCTGATATAGAACCTCCTGTAGTAAGGGGTGAGTAAACTGCCAAGTGTCAGATTTCTTATGTTTTAAGATACGGATTGCTTCCATTCGGTGCAGGAAACTGAGAACATCTTTATCAGAGAGATTTGTAAATAACTCTTTGAGTATAGAAAGCTCAAACTCCTCACCAATCACTGCTACAGTTTGGAGAATCTCCTCTTCTTCTGGTTTTAAGCTCTGCAGTTCTAAACCGATGACACTCTCAATGCTTCTGGATAGAGGAATATCCTGATAACCCTCAGATATTATATATCTCCCTGGATAGGTCTGGATGATATTATGATGCAAGAGGGTCTTTATAATCTCTGAAATGAAGAGAGGATTACCCTTTGAGATACGATAGAGCCATTCATTGAAATCTGGCTGTGGTTCAAGCCTAAACTGAAGTTTCAATAATTCTTCTACATCCTCTTTTCCCAAATTACCAAGCTCGATAATAGAGAGGAGTCTCCTCTCTGCAATATTTGAGAGGAATCTATCGAAATCGCTACCCCTTTTATAGGGACGGGCAGTAGCCACAATTAGGATTGGTTTATCAGAGAGTCGGGTAGAGATAAATTCTAACAGGTTCAGGGCTTCTCTACCCATCCAGAAAACATCATCTATGAATAGGACAAGGGGTCTGAGAGAGGCGAGGTTATCAAACATCCTTGAGACACAATTATACAGAACTTGTGGGTTTGGTGGTGGGGTAGGTGTAACCCCAAAGGGATAATAGGTCTTTAATTGTGGGAGGATACTGAGGAGGTAGGGAAGCATATCCTTATCTATCAATCGAGTAACCAAATGGGAAGGTCTGTCTCTGCTTTCCAGATAGGAGATTATCACTTTCGGGAATGGATCGAACGGTTCTACCTCCTCTTTAAAACATTTTCCTTTAAGCCTTATTGCTCCACCAAGTTCAGACAGATTAGCAAACTCCTCAATTAGACGAGTCTTTCCTACTCCTGCCTCACCTAAGATTAATACCACCCTTCCCTGATAATCCAATGCGGTATGGAAATGTTCTATAAGCTCCCGTAGTTCCCTTTCCCGACCTACAAAGGGGAGTTCAGTTATTTGAGAGGTTAAAAGGGAGGATTCTTGGTTAATCATTTCCATAAAATTCTATCTCAGAGATTAGGTTTGTCAATAAGAGAGGTGGGGTGTAGACTATCCACCCCTATCCCAGAATTTCTCTCCCTTTCACCCTTTTCTATAATCCCTTTGGGGATATCCCCTTTATCCTTATGAATCTTCTATAGATTGTGGAGTGGTGAAGCCTATAATCTCTGCACCTTAAAACCTGCTTCTAAGGCTATCTCGCTTCTCAGAGGAAAAGTCAAGCTGTGCCAATTCCCATTAGCCTAAATTCCTTAAGTCTGC
>CAZWJY010000201.1:0-3139 GCA_964634335.1 uncultured bacterium | reverse complement strand
CTCCTATCTTTAAAGAGGTCATTATACTCATTTACCTTTTTATCCAATGCCTGGGCTGGGTCTATATCCACAACCTTGACTATTTCTTCTTTATCATCCGTGGTTAAGATTATCTCTCCTTTTGGATTTACTATCTGACTCCTCCCAGTAAATCTATACTCCTCCTCCTCTCCGGTCCTGTTTGCAGTGATTATGAAGACCCTATTCTCAATAGCTCTTGTTCGCATCGCATCCTGACAATAGGGGAGGATAAGATTCGCAGAGTGGCAGACTATCTGAGCACCCTTGAGGGCTAAAGTCCTTAAAGCCTCCGGGAATATCCAGTCAAAACATATAAGAAGCCCAACCTTCACCCCTTTAATATCAAATACCTTTAAGGGTAAATCTCCAGGGGTGAAGATTAGCTTCTCCTTATAAAATAGATGGAGCTTTCTGTATTTACCTACTATTCCTTCGGGAGATACAAGGAGGGAGGAGTTATAGAGTCTATCTCCCTCTTTTTCTATAAAGCCATAGACTATAAGCATCTTCTTATAAGAGGCGATTTTCAGAATTCTATTAGAGGTATAGCCAGGAATCTCTTCTGCAAACGGAATAATCTCCTCTCTTGAATTAAAACTATATCCTGTTGTAGAGAGTTCAGGGAGGACAAGAAGGTCTGCCTCTGTATCTTTTATGAGCTCTTCTATTCTCTTTAGATTCTCTCCCCTCTCTTTAAATTTTGGAGAGAATTGCAGGAATCCTACCCTCATTCAGAACCAGGCTTATACTCTCTATCCAGTATACTCTTTATCAATTTTGCCCTCTTCTCACCTATCAGGGGGACCCTTTTCAAATCTTCCACAGATGCCTTAAAGACTTCTCCGATACTCTTATACCTTTTTAAGAGTTGTTTGGTAATTACTGGTCCTATCTTTGGGAAAGCCTCAAGGATTCTCTCTATCTCCTCTGATTCTGTTATAGCCCTCTTCTTGGGATAGAGGGAGACCTCCCTCCCTATAAGCTGTTCCTGCTTTGCTATGGTTATGAGGAATTCTACGGTATCCCCTTTATTCTTGGAGAACAGGACAGGTATACTTAAGCCAACAGCAATCATTGAGAGTGCACCCCTTATCCCTTTTGGATATACACCCATAACCTCATAGAGGTTATAACCCTCAATAAGGAGGAGGGGTTTCTCATAATATTGCTTTAAATCTGCCATCTGTCTGAACAGTCTCTTTGTCTTCACAGAGGCTACAAAATCCTTTGCTACCTTCCTCTCTATACAGGTTCTATCAGAACATAAGTAGTCACCAATCTTAAGACTTTCAATTATTACATTCACTCCCTTCTCTTTTAGCATCTCTGGGATTTTTGACCTTACCTCTTGTTTATCAACAAGGATAGTTAAATTCAATTCAGGATAATCTTTAATATAGATGTTCTACCTTTTATCTTAAGGGATAGAAAGTAAACACCCTTAGGAAATCTTTTGGTATTGAAGGAGAGGGAATAGAAGCCTGTGGGTTTATATCCCCTATCAAGAATTTTCACCCTCCTTCCAGAGATATCATAAAGGGAGAGGGTTATGGAGGAGGACTCAGGTAGGGTATAATAGATTCTGGCTATATTGGTAGAAGGATTGGGTAAGAGATAGAGAGAGGGGGTAGAGTTCTTCTCCAAGGTTTCTCTAATACCCAGCTTATAGCATTTTAAGATTTCAAGCCCTTGCCATCCATCTGCTACATAGATAAAGGGATAGGAGAGACAGACATCCTCCGCCTGTCCAGGGGTATCATAATATCCTATCTCCTTAGGCTTCTTAGGCTCTGAGGCATCAATGACCCTGAGTCCAAAGTTTGCATCAGCTGCGAAGACTGTATCTCCTGAGACATCAAGCCCCCAGGTCCAATGAGGAGCAGGATAGCCACCCATTAATTTAGGAGAATCTGGTTTAGATATATCAAATATAGAAAGTCCTCTACCTTCTATATGATAGAGATAATCTCCCTGAATTTCTATATCCTGTCCATAACTCAATGGGTCTCCCCGTGCCCATCCACTTAGGGAGAATATTCCTGAAGGGTGAGAGGGGTCTGAAATATCTACAATACAAGAGTCTACGAAAGTACCTGCTATATAGGCATAAGAATCCTTAACACCCACGCCCCAGATAGTGAATAGTGAGTCAGTTTCATCAAAATAGCCTACTTCTTGAGGAGAATAGGGATTGGAGACATCAATAATTCTCAAACCACCCTCAAGGTCTGCCACATAAGCATAAGGATAATTTACTCTTACCTTCCAGGCACGACCCGGGGTATTACAATTCCCCATCTTCTGAGGTTTCGTAGGGTCAGTTATATCAAAGATACTCATCCCGTTCTCTCCGTTAGCTACATAGAGGTAATTACCAGAAATAGAGAGCCCGTATATCATCCCCTGGGTAGATATCTTATTCATTTCTGCAATCTTAGAAGGATTGGAGACATCCAGGAGATAGAGGTCCTTCCCAGCCCCTGTGAAAAGATAATCTCCTTTATACACTGCCGAAAAGCAGGGTCCTTTGGACCACTTCCCTACCATCCTCACATTGTGGGAGTCAGGAGGAGTCAGGAAGAACTCCTTTTTAGATGCACAGGGAACGTTTACATAAATTGTCAAATAGTCATTGTATGGATTGTCATCCAGCCAGGTCTCTGATATGCGAAACTCAACCCTCATCCATCTTCCGACAGAGGGGTTAATAGTAGATGGAGGAACCTTAAAGTTTCCAAAGTCCACAACTTGCTCAATTATTGAATCCTTCTCTGAACCCCGCCAGGAGAGATTTGGAATCCATACACCCGCTTGAAAAAGGAGACTATCAAGTGGAGATTCTACCCCTGCATTATAAATCTTACAGATAACCGGAATGGATTCAACATCCACTGTCCCCAGATTACGAAAGACAGCAACGAGCCTCATCTCTTCTCCTGCAGGGATTACATCCCCATGTTCTGGTTCCAGAATCCTTATCGTCGCTATATCAAGAAGTCTATGGGGATTGGATAGATTTTTTGAAGACAGAAGAGTCAAGAGAATAAATCCAAACACCCTTACCATCCCTCAAAATTAACAAAAACTCCGACTATGTCAATAGTGAAGGGTTGACAAA
>CAZWJY010000200.1:0-3204 GCA_964634335.1 uncultured bacterium | reverse complement strand
TACTTCTTTCAGCCTCCTCTCCACTCTTGCCAGAAGGGTCTTTAAATTGAAGGGTTTGGTAATATAATCGTCAGCCCCCAGTTTAAAGCCTTCCAGTTCATCCTCTCTTTCAGTCTTTGCTGTAACAAAGATGAATCTCAAGGGATAGAGCTTAGGGTCCTCTCTTATCCTTTTACATAGCTCATACCCATCCATCTCAGGCATCATAATGTCTGCAAGGACGAGGTCTACCTTCTCTCTCTTTAGGATATCAAGGGCTTCCTTCCCACTATTTGCGGTAAGAACCTCATAATCGCTCTTTTCCAGAGCTATCTTCAATAATTCCCTAACCCTTGGTTCATCATCTACTACAAGGATTCTATTCTTCATCAGAAGTATGATAGTATTTTTCTATTGTATGTCAACCCCATAAGGAATTCTTCGTTTAATCTTCTCTGGAAATCTATAACCATCTTGTGGCTTTACCTAAGGAGACTATTGACTTTATGCCTTTTAGGGCTAAATTTTATAGAAAGGAGTGAAAAATGGGAGATAAGAGACAACCAATAGAAGTAGAACTGGGAGAAAAAGAATCTGAGGGGATATATTCCAATCTCGCTCTAATTGCCCATTCACCATCAGAGTTTATTATAGACTTTGCCAGAATACTTCCAGGGAGACCAAAGGCAAAGGTCTATGCAAGAGTCGTGATGACCCCCCAACATGCAAAGATGCTCCTTACCGCGTTAGAAGAGAATATAAAGAAGTACGAGGGAAGATTTGGAGAGATAAAGACCCCTCAGATGAAGGAGATGAAAGAGAAGATAGGGTTTGTAAAGGAATGAGAGTAAGGGCTGGGTTCTTAAACGAGATCTCTAAGATAGCAGAAGGGTATAGAGCCAGGACATATCTTGTGGGCGGTCCTTTAAGGGATAGATTCCTTAAAAAGAGGGTGCTCGATTTTGATATAGCTATAGATGGAGATATTAGAAAGGTGGCTAAGGCTATCTCTAAGAAGTTTAAGGCAAGACTCATCTTTTATAATGATTTCAATACCGCTACCTTGATTATGGAGAGGAGAAGAGTAGATATGGCTCAGACAAGGGGGGAGGTCTATCCTAAACCTGCATCTCTTCCTAAGGTCTTCCCCTCTGATATATACTCAGACCTTAAGAGGAGAGATTTCACCATAAATGCGATGGCTCTTGACCTTAAAACAGGAGAACTTATAGACCCTTATGATGGGTATAGGGATTTGAAAAAAGGGGTTATAAGGATTCTCCACCCAAAGAGTTTTATAGATGACCCCACAAGAATCTTCAGGGCTTTGAGATTTGCTAAGAGATTGGGGTTTAAGATAGAGAAGGAGACAGAGAAGAGATTGAAGGACGGAATAAGATTCATCAGGCTTCTTTCAGGAGAGAGGGTTCTCTATGAGCTTAGACTCATCTGTAAGGAGAAGAGAAAGGGAGAGATTATTAGAGCTCTTAAAGATTATGGAATCTATAAATTCAAAGAGGATGTTCCTAAGAATATTGAGAAGATAAGAGACCCCTATCTCTCTCTCCTATATCTCCTTTCTCAACTCGAAGGCTCTAAGTTTCCTCTAAAAAGGGAGGAGTTAAGGGTTATAAAGGAGATAAGGAATTTTGAGAGGGTTAAGAAATCTCTAAAAAGGGCAACCAGACCCAGTGAGATATACGACACTCTGTATAAATTTCATAACCAGAGCCTGAAGATTTTGGAAAAGATAGAGGAGAGGGGGGTGAGGGATAAGCTCTCTCTTTATCTTAAAAGATATAGAAGAGTAGGGTTATCCATAGGGGGTGAGGATTTGAAAGAGTTAGGTCTTGAACCTTCTCCAGAATATGGGAGGATTCTCAAACAGGTGCTCTATGCAAAGTTGGATAAGAAGATAATTTCAAAAAAGGCACAACTCTCCTATGCAAAATCCTTAGCAGAGGGTTCAAAGAGATGATAGATATACAAAAGGAGATGGTTTGAGTTATCTTATCCACTACCTCTTAATAGCTCCTGCGATTCTCTTTGCCCTTACCATTCACGAGTACTTCCATGCCCGAGTGGCTTATAAAAAGGGCGACCTTACAGCAAAGCTGGCAGGAAGGCTTACTCTTAATCCTCTCAAACATTTAGACCCCATAGGCACCGTTATGCTCTTCCTCTTTAGATTTGGCTGGGCAAAACCAGTGCCTGTGAACCCCTATAACTTTAAGAACCCGAGAAAGGATATGGTATGGGTGAGCCTTGCAGGTCCTTTGAGTAATCTGGGTTCAGGGGTCTTCTTCTGTATAATTTTAAGAGTTATTCGTGAGCTTAACCTTCAGTCTCTTTCAGGTTTCTATCCCTTCTATCTGATTATTATCTTCCTTGCCTTTTATAATCTCATTCTCTGTATCTTTAACCTCATCCCCATATTTCCCTTAGACGGTGCCAATGTCCTTTACCACCTCCTTCCAGAAGAGATAGCCTATGAGTATGGTAAGATTGCAAGGTTTGGACCCTTTATTCTCATATTAATCATCCTTCTGGGGAGTCTTGGAGGGGTGAACATCCTCTGGGGATGGATAGGTCCTTTTGTGGCTCTTGTATCCAAAGTATTTGCAGGGGAGAGTCTTTTATATCTATTATGAAGAAGGAGAAGTCTCGCCAGAGAGAGATAATTGGAATCCTTCTCTTTATTATAGGTATCTTTCTCTTGATAAGTCTTCTCTCTTATATTCCCGGTAGAGCCCTGCCTCAGGCAAAGGTTATAAATATCTTCTCTAAGTCCTTTATCCCTTCTTTAAGATGGATGGCTCAGAAAAATTATGGTGGCTATCTGGGCGCCATCTTTAGCTATTACCTCTTCAATCTCTTTGGGGTTGTAGCTTTTATCTTTCCCCTTCTGTTCTTTTTATGGGGGCTCAATCGGCTAAGGACCACTGAGTCTAAGATTTATCTATACAACTCTATATTTATAGGCTCCACAGGAATTATTGTCTCTATGTTCCTAAGTAAATTTAATAAGATAATTGGGAAGTTTGATATAGGGGGGATAGTGGGTAAGGGGTTGAATAAAGGGTTTATAAAGGTCTTTGGAAAGGGAGGGGGTCTGATTATTGAGGTCTCCCTTTTAATCATTCTTCTCTTATTATTCACCAATATAAATTTTAAGAAAGGGATGGTATTTCTTATAAGACTCTTTAAGAACCTTCTCCCAAAACC
>CAZWJY010000199.1:0-3209 GCA_964634335.1 uncultured bacterium | reverse complement strand
TCTTTCCAAATTTTCCATCAAGGCATCCAGTTTAGCCCCATCTCTGAGCTTTCTAATATCCTTCTCGCTCATATTTAATTCTTCCTTAAGATAGTTTTCTACTTCCCCTGTGCTTTCGAGTTTTTCTATAGCCATTCTCCTCTGTGGGAGGGTGAGCCCCTCCCTTTCTCTTATCTCCTCTATGGTCCTTTCCTTGATCTTGTTTATATCTCTTGTCTCATCCAATAATCTTCTATTCTCTTCTTCTGTCATTCCCAGTCTTTTCTTACGATATTCCATTACCTCATCAATGCTCTTAAGCTTCTTAATTTCCCTTTTCCTCACAGCAAGGTCCTTGGTTACCATCGCATAATCCTTACTATAGAAGTCCTCTATCGATTTTAGAGCGGTATCTCTCGAAAGTCCTTTCCTGATAGAACTAGCGCTCAATCTCTTCATATATCTTTCATAATACTTCATATTCTTCTCCCTTAGAGCAAAGTCATGTATCAGATAATTTCTAGCATTGTCCTTGAATCTATCCATATAAAACCTTCCACGCCTGGTACTACTTCTCCTAAGGATGCCAATCCTGGCCTCGGCCAATTTTTCTGCCAACTCGGATTTAGGTAGTCTCTCAATTTCCTCCCTGGTATACCCATATTTGCGCTCCAGAGTTCTTTTATCAAATTCTGTAAACCCTTCGGTCTCGTATAGTTCTTTGAATACCCCCTTTGCCTCCTCTATATCCCTTGTTTTATTGATCTTCCTTATTCTACCTGCTTGTCTCTCCATTGCAAGTCTGTTCTTTAACGGTCTCTTGAATCTTTCCGGGATTATTTTGGCAGCTCGTTTTATTACTCTCCTCCTCCCTGCCCAACCACCTACCTTAGCAGCTCCGCTAACCACGGGTCTACGAACCCTGGGCACTACATGTTTGCCAATGCCCCAGGCCGCTGTGGCGGGTATCGGTACCCATGCCCTGGCTCTCCATGGTCTCCATTCAATACCCCACCTCCTCTCAAATTCCTCCATGGGGGTATACCAAGGATATTTCTTTTTTAACTCAATCCTTCTAAATTCTTTAGAATAACCGGCCTCTTTCAATTTATTATTATAAATCTCAGCCCTCTTTAGGTCTCTCTCGAATAATCTTCTGTCTGCTTCACTACTTATTCTAATTCCAGTTTTTCTTTCCCACTGCGCTTGGTTCTTCATTTCATATTCTATATTCATTTTACCCCGCCCAAACTCGTAGCCCATTAGATATGCCGATGCACCAGTTACAAAGGCCTCGGGTCCCATCCCGGTTCCCAGTGCCCCCATCGTGGTAATCGCTGCTCCCAATCGAGGAAATCTGTATGCTATACTGAAACCCATTGCTGCAACTGCCCCACCAATCCATTTCATCGCTCCTAACATCATCAGAGGGGAAATAGCAATTAGAGCAAACCCTCCTGCTGCAAGGAACATGGCAAAGATAACGTCCCAGTTAAAGATAACTGCAAGACTTGAGCAAGAGACTCCAGTAAATTGATCAATGCTGTTGAGACTTATAATCATCAAGGCAAACATTATGGCCTGAACTGGCTGCGTAAATATTGCCATGAGGGTGTATCTCATAAAATTAACCCCCATCCCCTTGGTAAGCTCGAAGGAGTACAGGAATAATGTTAATGGAAATAATACCACCATTGCAATCACTATTATGTATCTCAAAATTACGGATAGATATGCAAACATTATTACAAGCTGCATGAAGATGAGCAATGGGAGGAAGAGATTGTTGATTTGGATAATGGCTATCAAACACTCCTCTCCCGTCTGAGTTAGAATAGCCTCGGCGAGGAAGCCCTTGGTCAGCGATTGGGACAATCCAAGTAGAATATTGTAAATATCAAACGACAGTGAAACTAAGACCAAACCCATAATAAGTCTTAAAAGCATCGATTTTCCCCTTGCCCTTCCACTAGGCGATGCAGAGAGAATCATTATATAAATGGCAGTGATTAAAATTGCAACAGTATAGAACATATACAAGATAAATACTAGGTGGTCAACCAGGGGTTTATAACCATCAATTTCCGGGTTCTCCTTAATTAGCTCTTCTATTCCGAGTATGAGATGATAGGTACCACAAACAAAGATGTCATAAATTCTCTCATACCAGCATTTTGCCCAGGTGAAGGGATTCCACCAGACGCATCCATAATCAGCCTTAGTAGCACATACATCTGCTGTAACAACTGAGCTGGAGAGAATCAGGAATAGACTTATGACTATCAGAGTTGAAGTGATCCCTTTTCTCGATTTTCTTATTTTTATTTCGCCTTTCTCCATTTCGTCAATTAATGGCTTTTTTGAAGGGTCTGTTTATACGAACTTCATTTTTTTACTCTCTTGATAACGGAAGCTCCAGCACGTAATCCCGCTTTGCCCACTCTATAGGGGATATAACCAGGTATCAAACTCTTGCCCACGCCCTTACCAATCTTTTTAGCGATCTCGAATCCTTCCTCGATAGAGGGTATTTTTCCGGGTAGCTCGGTATACCCCTTATACACTCTTTTAGCCCCTTTATACAATCTCTTAGCTGCCCCACCAATAGTCCTTCCTCTCACTCCTTTACTACCTATTTTTCTAGCTAACCCACCTAAGCTCCTCCCTCTTATTTCTCTCTTAGCTATCCATTTAGCACCCTTTTCTACCAATTCAGCCCCCTTACCTATAAGCTCTGGTTTTCTCCATAGAGTACGCCCGGGGAAAATTATATCCAATCCCGCCTCGATTGCAGCATCCTTAGTCATATACTTGGGAGCCCTCTTTGCCAGTTCCTTGGCAACCCCTCCCGCCTTTAGAGAAACGCCCTTGATTTTGCCTTTAGCCGCCCTCAGTTTCTGGCTCTCTCTAATTCTTTCGGGCATCTTAGCAATAATCTTCTGACCCGCTGCTCCAGCCCTGGTTTTTACCTTGCCTCCAATGGCCCTAGCCTTAGCTTCAGCCCTTGTTTTTGCTACCCCCAATCTTCCACCAGATCTCCTGTTGAACCAGCCCCCAATTTCCCTAAGGGTCCTTCCATGACCCCTTTTGTATATCTGGTATCCAGGGGATATTATCCATTTTTTACCTCTCTCCCACTTGGCAGAGACCTTATGTTTGAACCTCCTGATTCTGGCTATTTTTCCTTTGGCCTCTGGAACAACCCCTGGAGGTTTTTCATACTCCTTTTC
>CAZWJY010000198.1:0-3210 GCA_964634335.1 uncultured bacterium | reverse complement strand
CCATCCATGCTACGCTCCTCGCAATGACCATAAAAATCCTAATAAATGTGGGTAAGTCTCGATTTAAGAGGTTGACATTCCTTTTCTCAGGTTTATTATTTTAATATGTTTAAGCTCACTGCACCCTTTAAGCCTACTGGTGACCAGCCTGAGGCTATTGATGCCCTTGTAGAGGGACTGAATAAGGGTCTCAAATACCAGACTCTACTGGGTGTAACAGGCTCTGGTAAGACCTTTACCATTGCCAATGTGATTGCTAAGGTAAATAGACCGACCATCGTTATCTCCCATAATAAGACCCTTGCTGCTCAGCTCTATGGAGAGTTTAAACAGTTCTTTAGGGAGAATGCTGTGGAGTATTTCATCTCTTACTATGACTACTATCAACCAGAGGCTTATGTGCCCCAGGCAGATTTATATATAGAAAAGGATGCATCAATAAATGAAGAGATTGAGAGATTAAGACTTCGGGCTACCTCCTCCCTTATGGAGCGCAGGGATGTGATTATCGTAGCTTCTGTCTCCTGTATATACAACCTTGGTGAACCCTGGGAGTGGAAGGATTTCCTGCTCCCTGTGGAGATAACCCAGTCCTTAGATAGGGAAGCTCTGCTGGATAAATTGATAAGTATCCAGTATTCAAGAAATGATATAGAGTTTAAGCCCTCTACCTTTAGAGTTAGAGGAGATGTGGTAGAGATTCGTCCTCCCCACAGAGACTATGGGGTGAGGATAGAATTCTCAGATAATACCGTTGATAGAATTTCTATCTTTGACCCTCTCAAAGGAGACATCTTAGAGAGAAGGGAGAGGCTTATAATATACCCTGCAAAACATTTCCTGACCAAACCTGAGAGAATCGCAAAGGCGATAGAAAGCATTGAGCAGGAACTGGATGAGAGGGTGAAGGAGCTTTTATCTCAGGGTAAAGTATTGGAAGCTGAGAGACTAAAGACCCGCACAAAATTTGACTTAGAGATGATAAAAGAGGTAGGATACTGTCCTGGAATAGAGAACTACTCAAGACACCTCTCTGGAAGGAAGCCAGGAGAGAGACCTTACTGCCTACTGGACTATTTCCCAAAGGATTATTTGATGATTATAGATGAGTCTCATGTTACAGTTCCTCAACTTGAGGCTATGTATAATGGAGATAGGTCAAGGAAGGAGACCCTTGTAAAATATGGGTTCCGACTCCCATCCTGCTTGGATAATAGACCCCTGAAGTTTGAAGAGTTTGAATCGCTGATAAATCAGGTAATCTTCACATCAGCTACACCAGGAGATTTTGAGATTGAAAGGTCTAAGGGAAGAGTAGTTGAGCAGGTAGTAAGACCCACAGGACTTGTTGACCCAAAGATTACTGTTAAACCCACTGAGGGACAGATAGATGACCTCATAAATGAGATAAAGAAGAGGGTGGAGAGGAAAGAACGAACCCTTGTTACTACCCTTACTAAAAGAATGGCAGAGGACCTGGCAGAGTATCTCGCAGAAGTAGGGATAAGGGTGAAGTATCTACACTCAGAGATAGATGCGATTGAAAGGGTAGATATATTAAGGGGTTTAAGACTTGGAGATTTTGATGTGCTTGTAGGGGTGAACCTATTAAGAGAAGGGCTTGACCTTCCAGAAGTCTCCTTGGTAGCTATCCTGGATGCAGATAAGGAAGGTTTCTTACGCCACGAACGCTCCCTTATCCAGACTGCAGGCAGGGCAGCAAGGAATGTCAATGGTGAGGTGCTTATGTATGCAGACAGCATAACAGACTCTATGCGTAAGGCTATCCAGGAGACAGAGAGACGCAGGAAGAAGCAGATAGAGTATAATAAGAGACATAATATCATTCCAAAAAGTATTAAGAAATCTATAGACCAGGTGAAGAGAACAACTATGGTGGCAGATGCAAAGAGGTCAGAGGAGATTATAGAAGAAGAAGGAATAGATAGAATAGAGCTTCTATCAGAACTGGAGAAGAAGATGCAAGAGGCTGTATCCTTAATGGAGTTTGAGAAGGCAGCGGTGATAAGGGATAGAATAAGAAAGATAAGGAATGAACTGGATGAGGAGGCATTCTATAAACCCCGTAGAAGCCATCGTAAAAAGGGCACTCCGAGAGGATATAGGGGAAGGTGATATAACCACTAACCTTATCATCCCTGAGGGGGTTAAAGCAGAAGCAAGGATAATAGCTAAGGAGAGAGGGGTTTTAGCAGGGTTGAAGATAGCAAAACTCGTCTTTAAAACTCTGGATAAAAAGATAAAATTCTCATCCAGTCTAAGGGATGGTAATATTCTCTATCCAGGAGAGGTTATTGCTACTCTACAAGGGGAGGCAAGATATCTATTAATGGGAGAGAGGACAGCGTTAAACTTCTTACAGAGGTTATCAGGGATAGCTACCCTTACAAGGAGATTTGTAGATAGATGCCAAAACACCAAAGTAAAAATCCTTGATACAAGAAAGACTACCCCAGGACTGAGATTATTAGAAAAGTATGCAGTAAGAGTAGGTGGAGGAAAGAATCACAGGATGGGACTATACGATATGATTCTTATAAAAGACAATCATATTGCAATGGCTGGGGGGATAGATGAGGCGATAAGAAGGGCAAAGAAGAGCAGGAAGAAGGTGGGGTTGGAAGTAGAGGTGAAAAATCTTAAAGAGTTAAGGGAGGCGTTAGGATTGAAAGTAAAAAGGATAATGCTGGACAATATGGGGGTAAGGGAGGTTAAAAAGGCAGTAGAGCTGGCAAAGGGAACTACGAAACTGGAAGTTTCCGGAGGGATAAATTTAAGGAATGTGAGAAAATATGCAGAGACTGGTGTAGATTATATCTCCATAGGAGCCCTGACCCATTCTGCCAGAGCATTGGATATATCAATGGAGATAGAAAATTTAATCCGATAAAACTGTAAGACCCTAAAAAGGAAGTAGAGGAAGGTCTCCTGACCTTCCTGAGTTGTTTGGAACTTTTACAGGATGGCATTTTATATGCCGTCTGGCAATACTGAATTCCAGAAGAAATTTCTTATAGGATTCTTACAAGATGGTTCCTATTCTCAGCCGGGAGCCCCTGCAAAAGCAACGCCTGACCCTTATCTCTGACTCACATATCCTATTATGAAATTTGATCAAGCAATTTATCAAGTACATCCGGAAATTTTGCTAACCGATTATTGGTCCACTATAGAGTTGGGAAGAGAGAT
>CAZWJY010000197.1:0-3233 GCA_964634335.1 uncultured bacterium | reverse complement strand
GACTTATATAAAATACCTACCTCGTATCCTCAGGATTGAAGAATTGATAAAAACAGATAAACTTAGAGAGGCAGAGGTTGAAGCAGAGAAACTCTTCAGAGAAGTAAAAGCACAAAAGAACAAGGAACTAATGGCTTCTGTTCTTCTATTAAAATCGGTTATTTCTTATCAGAAGGGAGATAAAGAGTCTGCAATGGATGCCCTTAAGGAGTGTTCAAAACTTCACCCTCGCATCCCTGCAATACAAAAACTCATAAGTCTGCTTTATCTTCAATTCAATATTGAGAGGACTATTGCGCTGTTAAGAATGGGTAAATGGGGATCTGCTTTAAAGGATGCAGAGGAGGCTTACAGGACTGCTCAGAAACTCAAGCTGGAGAAGTTTAAAAGGCTTTGTGCAGAGCAACTTTTGGCAATTAATCTTATTCTATCTTTGGAGAATATCGTCAAAGGGAATATGGGAAGGGCATCTGAATACTTCAAATCCGCGCTCCCTTATCTTCCCAATATCTCCTCTGAGGCTGTTCAGGAATATATAGGCTCATATTTAAAGGGACTCCTCACTTTTCGCAGGGTTGACCTTTTAGAATCCGTTTTAAAATCTCTGATAGAGGAGGGGGATGAGAATCTTCGTCAGTTTCTTAAACCGTATGAAGCTGCAATCCGATATTATCATACCAAAGACCCTTTTATACTAAACCGCCTCTTCCCTGAAGTTCGTAAAATCGTTGAAGAGATAGTGAGTAAACTGAGTTGAAAGGGAAGAAAATGGGGGTAAATTTTAATATCCCATTACAGGCTTCCCAGGGCTAATGAGATGAGCCCTAAGACCATATCTATCTTTAAGACCTCCTTTATCTTCCTTAGCCTCTCCCTTTTAAATAGAAGGGAATGAATCACTGCTAAAAGGAATATGTCTACTAAAATGATGACCGAAATGAGATAGAGAAGTCCATAAGTCTTTGATAGATAGGGTAAAAATGTGATTGTAATAAGAGAGAGAAAGATGACTGCCGATAAAATAATGCCTGCCTTCTCACCAAATACTACAGGGAATGTCCTGCTCCCCATCTCTCTATCTCCTCTGATATCTAAGGTATCTTTTATTACCTCCCTCCCAAAATGGAAGAGGAAGGCGAATAGAAAGGGATAGAGAATCATCCTTAATGGGGAGTTGAATACTAAGGCAATGTAAATAAATACGGCACCTCCAAGAAGACTCACCAGAATATTTCCTATAAGGAGGCTCTTCTTTAGATACTTATTATATAGAAAGAGAAGGGCTATGACTGATAGGGTGAAAAGGAATGGATTTATTCCAATAAGAAGGGAGATGACGGCACCTCCAAGGAATAAGAGAATAGAGAATATGAGAGCTCCTCTTGGGGTTATCCTCCCTGATGGGATGGGTCTTTGGGGTTGATTTATTCTGTCTATCTCTATATCATAGTAGTCATTCAGTCCATTGCCTCCACCCATTATTAAGACAACAGAGATTATACCCAGAAATAAGAGTTTTAAATCAAACCCTGTCTGTAAAATTAAGAATCCTATAAAGGTGGCAAATCCACCTATCAATAGGTTTACAGGACGCAGAAGCTGAAGGTATGCCCTTAGAGATGGCATCCTAAACTGATTCCTCCTAAGAACCCTTCTGAGTCATCACCTCTGGTATTCTTCTTATTCTTTATCCTCTCCCATCCTATCCAGGGCTCAAAGAATACTCTCCAGTGGGGCTCGTAATGGATTTTTATCTCTAATAGGGTTTTATACTCCACTACCCCTGATGGAAATGGGGGGTTTACATCTCCACCCTGGTAGGGTTCATCCACCCTCCCTTCCCCTTTCCTTTGATAACTCGCCTGTGTAATTACAGAGAAATTTTTTAAAATCCAATAATTAAGATTGAGTATAAAAAGGTCTGCATCAGGACCAAGCGAATCCCCTATTATCCTCCCATCTTTTGTGTAGGCATTCTTAGGTCTCTTATGCGTATAGACCCATTTGTCTATGAAGGTATAATCTAAGAATCCTCCTATACCTGATGGAGAAGCGAACCTCATACCAATGTTAAAACCAAGCTTATTAGGAGCAGGGGTGGGTTCATACATATAGTCATCTATTAAAAGTTCACCATAGAAGCTTAAGCCCTTAAAAAGGAGGGTTGCATCTATTGCCCAGAGGATGTTGTCATCCCTTCTGGAGTTATATTGAACAAGATAGTAGGGAATTACCGGGATAAGATACTCAAAATATAAACTGTCCGCTACTATCACAACCTCTGAGAATCCAAACTTCAGATGAGGGGAGATGATGTCAAGCCTGTGAGAGAGGAGGTATCTTTTGTTATCAAGGGGGGAGAAGAAGGAGGAGAGGTGAAATGGTGGTCTTATAAATTCTCCACCCAGAATATTTAAGGAGAGAGGGCAGGGAGAGATTAGGAGACCTCTCCCATATAAAAGCTTCTCCCTCCCCATTACCATTCTGAAGGGATAGAGATTTACACCTATAAGCCCTGTAGCTACCTCTATACCTGTGTGTCCCTTCCAGACCCTGGAAGGGACTTCTGAGGTGTCTATATTATAGAAATGATAGGGTTTTAACTCCTCCTGGAGAAGTATATGCTTAGATTCCAGCCATCCTGCGAGGTTCAGGGAACCAAAGAACTCCCCACCCTTCTCATAAAGGATGGAGGTTTCTGGAGAGAAACCATAGGATAACTCTGGGTCTCTATGATAGAGGATATGGCTCTCCTCTATAAGGACTCTTTTGAGTTTTGAGAAGAGGTATGCATCTTTTCTGGATAGTTTTGTTGTATCTATTCTCTTCAAAATCTTCAGCACATCCTCTCTATAATAGGGTTTAATGTTGGGAAGGGTAAGGATGCCTTCGGTCTCAAACCTCTCTAAGATAGGATAGGAGAAGTGGTCTAAGGGGATAATATAACTGAATAGGAAGATTAAAGCTATCAAAACATTCCTCCAAGAGATATATGGATTTTCCCTTTTAAGGGCTCTGTATGGGCAGCTATCCCATAGTCCAACTCCAATACTCCTATCCTTGAATCCACTCTCATCCCGAGACCATAGCCTGTCTTTATCTTGTAGTCTCTCTCTTTATAGAACCCCATATCCCAGAAAAGGAAGACCCTTGAATCTCTTCTTCCTAAGAGTCTGAGTTCATTATTCAACCATCCGAGTCTTGAAGAGAAGAAGGAGAACTCCCTATAACCC
>CAZWJY010000196.1:0-3269 GCA_964634335.1 uncultured bacterium | reverse complement strand
GAATAGGATAAAAAGGGGGTAATATGTTCAAATGCCTTAAGCTCCTAATAATAGGGGTTGTTATAACTCTTCTCATAGGATGTCCCAAAAAGGAGAGAGAGATGTTCATAATAGGGGGTGCCTTCATAGAGGAGTACTCTGAGTCTAAGTCAGAATGGCTTGAAGTTAATATCTTCTCTGACCCTTTAATTGATGATGCAAAGGTAACAGTAAATGGAATAACATTGGAGAAGATAGAGTGGGTATCGCCTCTTTATCCCTATGGTCTCTGGTATAGGAATACTACTTCTACCCTTGCATATGGAGCCACTTATAATCTCAGTATAGATTGCGAGATTGGAAAAGCAGAAGCTTCGGCAACAATGCCTGGAGGGTTCACTATAGATGCTCCAGAGCAGATATTCATAAATAGTCCCTTAGCGGTCTCCTGGACAAAAGCCTCAAACGCTGACTTTTATGTGGTGGACCTATGGTATTGGGACTTCGAAGGGGATGAAGATGTAGATACTTCTATTGTGACTACAGACTTAGAGCTCATCTTCTCAGGGAAGCTCTTTCCACATTATGGAAAGATCTCTTTATATGTGAAGGCAATAAATGGACCCGTGCCTAAACCTGATTCCCAGGGTAATGTAAAAGGAGATGGTTTCGGTTTCTGGATAGCAGAACTCTGCAAGCATGTGGAGATAGATGTGGAATCTTCAAAAGCCAAATCTCACCTTCTGCCAAAAAAGAAAAGAGAAAGGAGAGAGGAACCTATTATTCGCACTCTGAAACTCTATGCACCTTACAATCAAAAAGTGAGAGAGATACTCAGCGGATTGAAAAGAAGATAAAAGAGGGGGGCGGCAAGCCGCCCCCTCCATAAATTTCACCTATTCTTCAGTATCTGGGGGGAGTGGTTCGTTTTCTTCCTTTACTATGTAGGGGAGAGACCAGACCATCTCTGTAGCCTTGGTAACCGTAGAGTCTCCCCAGAGGGTTTGCCAGGTCATCACATCTATGGCAGCATATCGGACTCCTGGGGTAACTACACTATCATCAGCAATATACCATGTCCCAGTAAAGCTATCGCCTTCCTTTAAAAACCAGTCTCTATGATGGATGCGTGGTGCCTTCCTATACCTGCCATGGTGGAGTATGACCCAGCAGGAATCACCAGTCACCTCTACCTTTACAGTGACTATTACAGTATCATTGGGGAGGAAGGTGGGTAGCTCCTCTTTGGTTAAAGGGTTTGTGGGGTCAGTCAAGATAAAGGTATAATTCCGGGAAGCAACTTCTGCTTTCACTTCTTTAATCTTTATAGGAGTCTCAGCCCCATAGGTATATATCTGGAGTGGAGATATTCTGGCTATATGCCAGCCTGTAGTGTCCTTATAGAGGTCGATTTGGGCTCTATACGCACTATCAGCTATATCCCTTGTATATACATCTCCTCCAGGGGTGTTCAGCACATAGAATTTGCCTGTCACATTAGCAGTCATAGTCACATGGGCAGAATCACCTAATACATCAATCTCATAGTGTCTCTCTACAGGTCTATTTATCCAGCGGACAAACCTCACAAAAGGAACGGATTCTGCTGTAAAGAGGTTCATCTCAGGACTCTTAGGAGTCTTTGAGGCATCATCAAAGACCAATCCATCTGATGATGTGACATAGGGAGAACTACTCAGGAAGTCTCTGATTTTTCCCTCCTCGTCCTTTCTTGGACATCCCATAATGAAGAGGAGGAGCCCGCAGATTGGTATCAGTCTCTTATGTATCATCTTACCCCCTTTCTGTTTTCAATCTTAAAAACCCATTATAGACAATTTAGGGGTATCTGTCAATAGGGTGATGTAGACTGTCCCGCAATGGTCATTGCGAGGAGCGTAGACCGCGGGCTCGCAATGACAGGGGAGTGTCGGGATTAGATCTATGTCTTCCTTTGTCATTGCGAGGGACAAAGTCCCGAAGCAATCTCAAATATAAGATTGCCACGCCCCTGTGAAATAGAGTATAGCAGTTGGTCTCACATTATTTTGAGGACAATATACCTTTCGTCCCACTCTCCCATAGGTGGTATCTTTCATTTCACAGGGACTCGCAATGACAGTCGAGAGACTGTCGGGTCTATACTTTCCACTCTCTATCCCTGAAGTATGGACTAATATATGGACAAATCTGGATTTGAGGGTATAGTTAGTTATGAGGATAAATAAGGGAGTGGCTCTAAGCGTAGGGTTATTAGCTTCTGTGAGCTTAGGCATAGCCCAGAAGCCTGACACCTCCCAGTATCTTACCAAATTTACCATCCAGGACCTAACTCAAGAGAGGAGGGTAAGGGGAATTCAAAATCAAAAAGGAGGGGTTATGAGGAGATTTAAGAGAGCCATTGGGTTAATGGTTTTTGCCTTGAGTTCTATCTCTGCCCAGTTCTTTGAGGTATTATCCCCATATTCTAAGAGGCCAGATTTAAACCAGATATCATGACTGACACCCTAACCGTGGGACAGAGGTTGGGAAAATATTGGAAGGGTTACCATAATTTACCCCTTAAAAAGGGAAAGTCTCTTATATCTCCTATAATAGTAGGAACGAATGGTTCAACTATTTTTACAGGAAGTCTGAGACATAACCCTGCTGTGAGGAATAGAGATAGTATAAAAAGAAAAATAAAGTTAAGAGGAGGAAAATTGTGAACGTTGGGCGACAAAAAGTATCTTATTTGCTATTGTTCCTTATGTGGGTCTTTGTCTTATATGCGGAAAAACAAGTTGGTAAATTACTATTAGCTGAGAAATATCTTTATAATACTGAGTTGTTGTGGACTAAGCAATTTAATGGAAGATTATCTTCCATTAAAATCGCTAATAAAAGTGGGAATATTATAATTGCAGTAGTCATTGATAAATCTAAAAGTGGATATGTTTATTATTTTGATCCGCAAGGCAACCTCCTTTGGAAACTCTCCCATAAAGAGAATACAAAATTAAACTATGTAAAAGAGATAGAACTTCAAATTTCAAACGATGGCGAACTTGTAGTGATAGACTGGTGGGGGGATCACGAAAGATGCGAAACACAAGTATATAATAAAGAAGGAATGCCATTATTTATGGAAAGAACAAAAGTAGGAGGGGCAACATTTCAGCTATCACCAGAAGGAAATTATATTTATAGAGGTTCTAATATCTGGAGCCGGAGTGGCGCACCTATTGATTTTAATATTGACGGAATAAATTCTCGATTTATGATGGATATCCAGTTTATATCTGATGAAG
>CAZWJY010000195.1:0-3346 GCA_964634335.1 uncultured bacterium | reverse complement strand
GCCATCTCCCTCCCATCTATGCGGGGAGATTCCTTCAGTTATGAGATAGCAGGTCTTATAAGAACTATCAGAAAGACAGGACTCACCTTTGCCCCAGAGACAGGCTCAGAGAGATTGAGAAGGCTAATAAATAAGCCATTAAAGGAGGAGGCCTTCTTTAAGAACTTGAGTAACATCTTCAGTTTAGGTTGGCAGGGAGTAAAGCTCTACTTTATGCTCGGTCTGCCTCAAGAGAAATGGGAGGATTTAGAGTCCACCCTCAAGATGATTAAAGAAGCGACAAGGATTCCCAGAAGGGGGTTTTTAAAGTTTAATATCGCATCCTTCATACCTAAACCCCATACACCTTTCCAATGGGTAAAGTTTGAGTCCATAGAAAGCCTCAAAGAGAAGTTCTCCTTCTTGAAGTCAAGGATACCCAAAAGGAGGGTGAGGGTAAAGCTTCGCAGGCCAGAGGTCTCCTTTATAGAGGCGATTCTTACAAGAGGAGACGAGAGACTCGGGGATGTGTTCCTTTATACCTATAAGAACAATGGCATATTTCAGGATTGGAATGAGTTCTTCAATTTCCCCCTTTGGATGGAGGCTTTTGAGAAATTGGGAATAGAACCTCAGGAATATTTGAGAGAGAGGAAGATAGAGGAGTCTCTACCCTGGGACTTTGTGAATGTAGGGGTGGAAAAGGATTTTCTTAAAAGGGAATATAAAAAGGGCCTTAGAGGAGAACCTACCCCTGACTGTATGAGGGGACCCTGCTCTAAGTGTGGGGTATGTGAGACCCCACCCGACTTCTCCTTCCTTTATAAGGAAAGACCTCCTACCAAAATCAGAAGGAGAATTCCATCCCTCCCTCCTCTTAAGATGAGCATTAGGATAAAATACACGGTTTCTGAAAAATTCAGATACGCCTCACACCTTGATAGAATAAGGGCTATATACAGGGCCTTAAGGCGTAGCGAACTCCCCATAGCCTATACCCGAGGTTTCTCCCCCAAACCCATAGTCTCCTTTGGCCCTCCCCTATCAGTAGGTCTTACCTCAAAAGGAGAGTATTTAGACCTTACCATGGCCTATTCCTATTCTGGCAATATTACGAGGGATTTGAACCCTTTTCTTCCCCATGGCCTCTCTATTGTCAGCTCCAGGCTCCTTCCTCAGGGTGTAGCTTCCTTGGGCAGTTCCATAAACCTTTTGGAGTATAGGGTTATACTTGATAGGCCATTCTCTCTAAAGGACCCCTCTATTCCTGCCCTCTATAAGATAGAGAAGGAGGACGAGAATATCTTCAGGTTTATGCTCAGGATAGACCCCCCTGTTCATCTCACAGATATATTGAAGGAACTCCTTAAACTAAAAGAGGAGGAAGAAAGGGGATTGAGGATGGAAAGGATAGATTGCTATATTCTCAAAGGTGGTAGGATTTATACACCTCTGGAGGTCTTATGAAGAAGAGAAAAGAGATCATAATAAGTGCCTCTGGATTTGAGAAAAGGGTAGCTATCTTAGAAGAAGGGAAGTTGGTGGAATTCTATACAGAGAGGGAGGAAAGGCAGAGTCTGGTAGGGAGGATATATAAGGGAAGGGTAGAGAGTGTAATGAAGGGCCTTAAATCCGCCTTTGTAAATATCGGACTACCCAAGAATGCCTTTCTCCCCCTTTCTGAAGTCCCTTTTGAGGAGTTCCTGGAACTCTATGAACCAGAGGTAGAGATGGGGCCACTCCCTAATATTCAGAAAAGGAAACTCACCCTCAGAGAGGGTCAGGAGGTGCTCTGCCAGATAAGAAAGGACCCTTTCTCCCTGAAGGGGCCCAGGGTAAGTTCCTATATCTCCCTTCCTGGGAGGTATCTGGTGATGATGCTAAATACTAACAGGATAGGAGTATCAAGGAGGATAAAAAACCCCAAGTCCAGGGAGAGGCTATGGAAAATACTGAAAGAGATAAAGCCTAAGGGGATAGGATTTATAGCCCGGACAGCTGCTGAGGGGGCATCAAAAGATGAGATAAAAGAGGAGGCAAGGATTTTAGAAGAGGAGTGGAAGGAGATAGAGGCTAAGGCAAAAAGGGAGAAAGCCCCTTTCCTCATCTATGAAGGTCCAGACTTGATAATAAAGACCATAAGAGATTCCTTTACCACAAATGTTCAGAACCTCTTTGTAGATTCTCAAGAAGAGTATAATAGAATCCTTGAATACCTCCGTTCCACCTCCCCAAAGCTCCGCTCCCGGGTAAAGCTCTATAAAGAGGATCCCCCTATCTTCGAGGCCTTTGGTATTGAGGAGGGACTCTCAAAGGCTCTCAATAGAAAAGTGTGGCTCAAAAGTGGAGGTTTTATCACCATTGATGAGACAGAAGCCCTCACTGCTATAGATGTAAATACAGGTAAATTCTCCTCTGAAGAGAATTTTGAAAGGATGGTATTTCTCACTAACTTAGAGGCAGCCTCAGAAATTGCCCGACAGATAAGGCTCCGCAACCTGGCAGGTCTTATCCTTATAGATTTCATAGATATGAAAAAAAGGGAGAATATCCAGAGAGTAGTTGCAGAGTTCCGCAAACACCTTTCTGAGGACAAGGCAAAGTTTGACCTCACAAAGGTGAGTGAATTTGGGGTCCTGGAGATGACCAGGGAGAGGGTAAGGCCCTCCCTCCTCTCCTCCCTTACAGAACCCTGTCCTTGTTGTGATGGAAAGGGAAGGGTCCTTTCCAAGGAGGAGGTGGTAACTAAGCTGGAGAGGTTCTTCTATGAAAAGAGAAAGGAGTTGGAAGGAAGGAGAGTGGAACTCTTTCTAAATCCCAGGGTTATGGGATATCTCACCATCCAGAAGGTAGCATTCTTGGAACATTTAGCTAAGAAATACAAAGTAGGCCTCAAATTGAGAGAAGACCCAGACCTTCCACCCTCAGAATTTCAAGTGCTCTTATGATAGAGGGGAGAGAACTGAAAGGTCATCTCCTTCATGATTTCCCCTATCCCCTTACCTACAGGAAATGTCCCCACTATTGCCTCCTCTCCCTTACCCCTCCTGGTTCCTGCCTCTTCTCCTGCCCTGTATGCTATGCCCGCTCTTATCCCTGGAGCGTAACAGACCGACTCGTATTCTATAACAATATCCCTGAGAAATTGGAGGAGGAACTGAAGAGGGCAAGAATAGTCTTTCCTATCTATCTCTCACAGATAACCGACCCCCTCCAGCCCATAAAAGAGTTAAGAGAGGTGGTCAGAGAGGTAATTAAGATTATCATGAATTATAGATTGAGTTTCCACTTAGTTACAAAGTCTGCGGATGGCCCTCTCTGGCTACTCAAGGAAATCCCTTCTCTCAAAACCTATCCCTTCTGGTAT
>CAZWJY010000194.1:0-3359 GCA_964634335.1 uncultured bacterium | reverse complement strand
GCAAGAGCTCAAGAGACAGGGGCAGATTTAAGCCCCAACTAAGAGATGCAACCTCCCACCCTCTCCGTATTGACAAAGAAGAGGATTGCTGTATTATAAAAAGAGTCCACGCTTGGTGGTTGAGGTTCTATAAAAAGGAGGCAAAATGGGAAAAGTGAAGAGATGGTTTATAATAGGTCTGATAACTACTCCCCTTCTATTCTCAGGAGGTAAGGCAGAGGGAGCAGTAATAAAGGGGGTGCTCTCAAACTTTGACCTCCATAACTTCACAGGGGGAATGGTGAATGACCTTGAGGTTATCCTCGCAGGTATAGCCTGCACAGATATCAAGGATTACTTCCACGGCAGAGGTTATCCCCCAGACTGTATACCTCAGGAGGGGGGTGTTATGATAAGATGGAAATTTGAAGACAACCCCCTGAAATACTGTGAATGGGGACATTTTGGGGTCGAACTCAAAGAGGGAGCAAAGCAACCTCTCTGGGGATGGGCGATATGGACCATTAATGGCGACCCTATCGGTGACCCTATCCCCTTCCCCTGGCAGAGATGGGAGGGAGATACTGCCTGTTATGTTTATGATATAATCATAGGAACTCCACAGTCTCCACCTGTGTTTGTCTCCCTACAATGGGCGATCTCAGATGAGGTCATCCCCTTAGATAGTCTTACCCCTGATAATCCAATGGTTGAGGGTCTGGATTGGCACCCTTCAGAGCGAAGAGAACTCGCAGGAGGAGACTCCTTAGTTACCCGAATAGGTCCAACAAAGCCTGGAGATGCTGCAGTCCTGGTTATGTATGAAGTAGCTCCTGTAGAGACTCCTGATAGTATTCAAAGTATCTTTGTCAATGAAGCGGTGATTGAGCCCTGTGGACCCCCTCCAGAGGATATGTTCGACTTTGGAGATGCTCCTGATGGACCCTATCCATCTCTCTTAGCCAGTAATGGAGCAAGACACCATAATAGGGAAGGGGAAGTCTATAAGTTCTATGAATGGTTAGGAGATATATGGTATTTCATAGAAGCTCAGAGGTGTGATACCGTGCCCCAGGTGGATGTGGAACTCGACTCCAGACAGGTTGATAAAGACTCCCCTAATACTCCCCCTGGACCTGATGATGGGATAAGATTCTATCCCCCTTATGACAGTGCTCCTGGCGAGTCCTTGGATGTCCTAATCTCTACATCTTGTATGAAAGGTCAGAGATATGGACCTACTCAGGGGTTACTCTACTTCAATGGCTGGTTTGATTGGAACAGGGATGGGGATTGGGATGACCCGAGGGAGCATATCTACTGGTTAAAAGCTAAGCCCATAGCTCCTATGTCAGGTCCTGCCTTCCCAGTGAATGATACTATCTTTGCTGTTGACCCCTCCCAGTGGAGAGACTGCTGTCAGCTCTACAGACTCTACTTTAATAGCCATACAACCAAAAAGCCAGGAGATGGTTGGGAATGGAAAGATTCTACCTGGACAAGGTTCAGGTTAAGCTATAGGGAGAAGGCAGCCTCTGTGAAGGGCGTAGCCAAGTGGGGTGAGGTTGAGGACTATATAGTAGCAGTAAAACCACCAGTAGAACCAGGGGTAGGAGAAAAACCTAAGTCATCAACCTATCTCCTGACTCAAAATTCACCCAACCCCTTTAATCTCTCCACATCTATTAAGTATGGTTTACCTGTGGATGGTTGGATTAATCTCTCGGTGTATAATGCCCTTGGTGAAAGGGTAAAGGTTCTAATAGATAGAAGAGCAAAGGCAGGCGTCTATGAGATTGAATGGGATGGGTATGATGAGGAAGGTAAGAAACTCCCCTCAGGGATATACTTCTATAGGCTTACAACTGAGCACCAGAGTATAACTAAGGCAATGGTTCTTTTAAGATAACCCTTTTAAACCTTCACCATCAAGCGTGGACTGCCCTTTCAGATGTCTTCTTAATCTATGAAGGATGAATTCTTTAATCTCCTAAGCCTCTTCTCTTCTTTTGCCTCAAATCTTAAGACAAGGGCGGGTTGAGTATTGGATGCCCTCACCAGACCCCAACCATCAGGAAAGATTATCCTTACCCCATCTATTCCAATGATCTCATACTTAGAGGAAAGTTCCTCCTTTAAATTTTCAACAACCTCAAACTTTATCTCATCAGGACACTCTATCCTTATCTCTGGTGTAGAATAGTAATGGGGTATCTCTCCTACAAGTTCTGATAATGGCTTCTGCTCATGGGACAGAATTTCTAATAATCTTAAAGAGGCATAGATGGCATCATCATAGCCAAAATAGTCATCAGCAAAGAAGATATGCCCTGACATCTCTCCGGCAAGGGGTGCTCCCTCCTCTTTGAGTTTTGCCTTTATAAGAGAGTGACCTGTCTTATACATCACAGGTATTCCACCCAAGGACTTTATATACTCTATAAGCCCCATTGAGCACTTTACATCAAAGATAATCTTTGCCTTGGGATTCTTTCTAATCACATCCTTGGCAAAGACTCCTAATAGTCTATCCCCATAGATAATTCTCCCTTTCTCGTCTATTACCCCTATCCTATCTCCATCTCCATCATATCCTATGCCTAAATCTGCATCCATCTTTAAGACAAGACTCCTCAAATCTCTCAGATACTCCTCTACCGTAGGGTCAGGAAGATGGGAGGGGAAGTTCCCATCGGGTTCTAAGTTTATTATCACTGGCTCTATCCCTATCCCCTCCAATAGCTTATCCAGTAACACCCCCACTGCCCCATTCCCTGGGTCCAAAACTACCCTCAGACCGCTCCTTATCTCTACCTTTTCCCTCAGAAATCTAATATAATCAGGGATAGGGTTCAAAGCAGTAATCTTCCCATTACCCTTTACAAAATCTCCCCTCTCAATAATCCCCTTTAAATTCTGAATCTCTTCTCCATAGACACTCAATCTATTGTAACAGAGCTTAAATCCATTGTATTCCTTAGGGTTATGGGATGCGGTAATCATAACCCCTGAGTTCTTATTATAGTGGAAGAGGGAGAAATAGAGAACAGGGGTAGGAATCAGTCCTAAATCTATAATATCACAACCTGTAGATAGCAGACCTTCAGATATTGCATCCCTTATCCTCTCCGAAGATAGTCTCATATCTCTTGCTATAAGAGTTTCCTTCACTCCTCTATTTAAAAGATAGGTCCCAAAGCTCTGACCTATCTTGTAGACCACATCATTGGGAAGGTCTTCTTCTGCTTTTCCCCTTATATCATACTCACGGAAGATTAAAGGATTCATTCTATAAATTTAAAGAAAATTGAGGAATAGTCAATATGTCCTTTCCTGCATCTTAAGCCTCCAAGAGAAACTTTTAAATCTCTTTTGCCTTC
>CAZWJY010000193.1:0-3376 GCA_964634335.1 uncultured bacterium | reverse complement strand
ATATTGATGAGAAGAGTATCAGGGAGCTTGGGGAGGTGGAGGGATGGCCCAGATACTACTATGCTAAAATTACCCAATATCTAAGACCCTGCAAAATCCTTGGCTTCTATATCCCCTTTTTCTATCCTGAGCTCTACCAGTATAAGAGGCTGGGTAAAGATTTTAAGGGCTTTGATAAGGAATTTATAGAAGAGGTAAAAGCCCATGGAAATGTCCATTTTGCCTTTAAGCTATCTGGAAGGAGAGAGAAGAAGAAGCTCCCCTTCTCCATATTCCCCTTTATCCCAAGACCTGTGGGCAAAGGGGAGAGAGCATTCGTAATTCCAAGATATATAAAGAGGGCAGGTTATGTTGCACCTATAGACTCACTCCTCAAGGTGGCTAAGGGGATAGGCTTTGGTGACCTATTTTTAGACCCTGATGGGAGATTGAGAACCCAGCCCTTAGTGGTCGGGGTTGGGAATAATTTCTATCCATCCTTTGCTCTATCCATAGCTATGCAGTATTTAGAGATATCAAGGATAGAGGTTCTATCTGCAAATTTAGCAAGGATAAAGGATAAAAGGGTTGAATTGGAACCTGAGATAAGATTGAGATTCCTCTCTTCACCCAAAAGGTTACAAAGAGTCTCTTATGTGGATGTTCTCCATCATAGAGTTCCTCAAAAGGATTTTAAAGGAAAGATTGTTCTTGTGGGGAGTAGCGTGGAAGACCTGGATGGTCTACCGAGGAATGGAGTAGTAGCCCAGGCTATGTTAATCGCTAATATAATATCTGGTAGTTATGTAAAAAGATTGGGTAGGGTCATCCCTCTGATAATCAGTGCCTTATTGTGCTTAAGCCTCGCATTTATAATTCTAAGATATCCCCCTTATATGGGAGCCATATACTCAGGAGCTCTATTCATCGCCTACTCTATCGCTGCCTGGCAACTCTTCTCTAGTGACCATGTCTGGATAGAGATAGCATCACCTCTATATTCCTTTATTATTACCGGAGCTGCTACCTTTATTCACAAATATCTCACTGAGGAGAGGGAAAAGAAGAGATTGTCTGAGATTCTCTCCAAACATCTACCCAAAAGGGCTGTGGAGGGGATGGTAAGGAATTACTTTACCAAAGGGCTTCCCTTAACCCTTACCCCTCTCACCGTCCTAACCGTAGAGATAAAAAATCTTGATACCTTAATCAGTAAATCCTCCAAGGAAGCCCTCTCTATCTTTAATGAGTTTGTGGAGAGGCTTACACCAATAGTATTCAAATATAACGGAACTCTTACAGGCTATAGCGCTTCTGGGTTTACAGCCTCTTTTGGTGCTCCTATCCCCCTTTATGAACACATCCTTGTAGCCTGTAAAGTAGCTATAGAGATGCGCAGGGAGTTCTCTCTGTTGAAGCCAAGCTGGGAGTATGAGAGAAAAATCCCTGTAAGGCTCGGGATTGCAATTGCTACCGGTCAGGGATTTGTGGGTATATTCGGAGGAGACCTGATGGTTGCTGGGGAAGCTATGGACTTAGTGATGAGGATGGCATCCCTCAATCGAGAGCTCAGCTCTACTATAATCATCAATGATAAGATATTTAAATCTATGGAGAGGAAGGCGAGGATTAGAGACCTGGGAGATATATCCCTTACCCATTGTGGTCAGAGGGTAAAGCTTTATGAGCTCTTGAGGATGGGGAGTGAGATATAAAGTAAGTCTGAATATCTTTGAGGGACCCATAGAACTCCTTCTCTATTTAGTAAAGAAGGAGAGGATTGATATATTCGATATCCCCATAGCCAGAATTACAGAGGAGTATTTTAATTACCTGAGGGCTCTAAGGGATAAAAAACTCCATCATCTTGGCGATTTCCTCATCATCGCCTCCATCCTTTTGAGATACAAGTTATCCTCCCTTCTCCCTACTGAAGAGAAACCAGAACCCCTCCCTCTATCCCTACCAAGGGTCTTCTCTGAATTTATTGAATATAAAAGAGCAGCTCTCTTTCTCTCTGAGCAGGAGAGGAAGAGTAGACTCAGTCTCCCCAGAAAGGCAGAACTATATTATGAATACAGAGAGGGAGAAGATATAGCTACACTCCTCTCAGTCTTTAACGAACTTTTAAAGAGGAGGGTATGGGAAGAACCCCTGAGGATGAGTGGATACAGGGTAAGTGTAGAAGAGATGATGAATAAATTGAGGAAGAGATTGAAGGGGAAAGGGAATATGGACTTAAAAGAGCTCCTCCTCACCTGTTCAGAGATAATAGAAGCTCTCACTCTATTCCTTGCTATCTTAGAATTGGTAAGACTTGGCGAAATCTCTATCCACCAATCAAGACCTTTCTCCCCTATCGTTTTAATATCAAAATGTCCAGAAGAATAATCCATATTGATATGGATGCCTTCTTTGCCTCTGTAGAGACCCTTATAAGACCAGAACTTAAGGGTAAACCAGTTGTGGTGGGCGGAAGAGGCAACCCTCACCAGAGGGGTGTAGTATCTACCTGCTCTTATGAAGCAAGGAGATATGGGATACACTCAGCTATGCCCCTGCGGGTTGCCTATAGATTATGCCCTGAGGCAGTATTCCTGCCAGTTAATATAGACCTTTATAGGAGAGTCTCTAAGAGAATCTTTTCCATTCTAAGGGAGTATACCCCTATTATAGAACCCTTGGGTATTGATGAAGCCTTCCTTGATATAACCGATGCAAAAAGGGATGCCCTCCAGATAGCAAAGGAGATTAAGCAGAGGATAAAGGAAGAGATAGGACTTACAGCTTCTGTGGGTATAGCACATAATAAACTTCTGGCAAAAATAGCCTCTGGTTTGAATAAACCCAATGGACTCACTCTGGTAGAGGGAGAGGTGGATGAGTTTTTAAAAGACCTTCCCGTCTCTGTTATTCCTGGAATAGGACCAAAGACTGAAGCAAGGCTATATAAGTTGGGGGTAAGAAAGGTGGGTGAATTGAGAAATCTACCTTTAAATATTCTCGTATCCCATTTTGGGAAGGTCTTTGGTAATAACCTCTATAGATACTCAAGAGGAATAGATGATAGCCCTGTAATAACTCATCGGGAGCCAAAATCAAAGAGTAGGGAGGTGACTTTTCTCCAAGATGTAAGGGATATATCTCTTATAAAGAAAACCATAAGAGAACTTGTTAAGGACCTCTTCTCTGACCTTAGAGCTCATCTACCAAGGACTGTGGGTTTAAAGATTAGATATCAGGATTTCTCTACCCATACCCGTTCCCATACCTTTAAAAGACCCCAGGATAGCTTAGAGCAGACCTTACCTATACTCTTTTCCTTATTAGATAGATTCCATCCCCATAGAAAGATAAGGCTCATAGGTGTGAAGTTTTCTAATTTAGAGAAGATAAG
>CAZWJY010000192.1:3002-3406 GCA_964634335.1 uncultured bacterium | reverse complement strand
GTATTCCCTTTCTTTAAAAGCTTAAAATATAAAGGGAGTTTTTCAGAACTTAACTGTTATTACAACCCTCCTTTCCAGGAGGGATTTTACCCTGGAGGTTGCTATTTTGAAGTTGCAACCAAAAGGGGGTTGACAAAAGGGGAAATCTATACCATAATTGAGTTATGTTAGGTAAAGTTCTGTCCAAGATTATACCATCCAAAAATGAGAGGGAGCTCAAGAGACTCTGGCCAAAGGTAAGAGAGATTAATAAGTTCTATGAGTCCTATAAGAACCTCAAGGATGAGGACTTCCCAAAGAAGACAGAGGAGTTTGTAAAAAGGATAAGGGACGGTGAAGACCCTGAGGATATCCTTCCCGAAGCCTTTGGTTTGGTAAAGGAAGCCTGTAGAAGACTTCTGGGA
>CAZWJY010000192.1:0-2992 GCA_964634335.1 uncultured bacterium | reverse complement strand
GAATGGAATATGGTTCCATTTGATGTTCAACTTATAGGAGCTATTGTCCTCCATGAGGGGAAGATTGCTGAGATGAAGACAGGGGAGGGTAAGACCCTTGTTGCCACTATGCCTTTATATTTCAATGCGGTTATAGGTAGAGCAAAGGGGCTTAAAGGGGAGAGAGACTTTATAGTAGATGGGGAACCGAGGGGAAGTTGCCATTTGGTTACAGTTAACGATTATCTTGCTGCAAGGGATAGGGAGTGGATGGGTCCTGTTTATGAATTTCTGGGTCTTAGCGTGGGATGTATACAGGCAGGGATGACCCCTGAGGAGCGTAAGCCCCATTATAATTCAGATATTACCTATGGAACAAATAATGAGTTTGGATTCGATTACTTGAGAGATAATATGGTCCTGAGATATGAGGACAAGGTCCAGAGAGGACACCACTATGCAATAATAGATGAGGTGGATAGTATCCTTATAGACGAGGCAAGGACACCCCTGATAATATCTGGACCTGTAGAAAAGACAGAGAAGGGTTTTGATAAAATTAAGCCCTTGGTAGCAAAGCTCCACCACGCCCAGACTGTTCTTGTGAATAGGATAGTGGATGAGGGGGAGAGACTCCTAAAACAGGGGAAGGAGTATGAGGCAGGGGTTAAATTTCTTCAGGCAAGGAGGGGTTCACCAAAGCATAAAAGGCTTTTAAAAATTGAACAGGAGACAGGGGTTAAGAAACTTATCGAGAGGGTAGAGCTTGACTTTATAAGAGATAAGAAGTTCCATTCTATAGATGATGAGTTATACTTTATTATAGATGAGAAGCAGAATATTACTGAACTTACAGAGAAGGGACGCCAGACTTTAGCTCCTAATGACCCCAATGCCTTTACCCTCCCTGACCTATCTACTGAAATAGGAAGGATAGAAAAGGATGACCGCCTTACTCCAAAGGAGAAGATTTATAAGAAGGAGAAGGCTTACGAGGAATACGCAAAGAAGAGTGAGATGCTCCATAATTTCCATGCCCTCTTAAAGGCTTATACCCTTTTTGAGAGAGATGTTGACGATGTTGTTCAGGATGGGAAGGTGATTATTGTAGATGAATTCACAGGGAGACTTATGCCAGGGAGGAGGTTCTCTGATGGACTCCACCAGGCATTGGAGGCAAAGGAAGGGGTAAGGGTTCAGGAAGAGACCCAGACCTATGCTACTATTACTCTCCAGAACTATTTCAGGATGTATGATAAACTGGCTGGGATGACAGGGACTGCTGCTACTGAGGCAAAGGAGTTCTGGGAGATATATAAACTGGATGTCGTGGTAATTCCTACAAATGAACCTGTTAGAAGGATAGACTACGGGGATGTAATCTATAAGACCAGAAGGGAAAAGTATAATGCTGTGCTCAATGAGATAGAATACTGGCATAAACAACACCGTCCTATCCTTGTGGGAACTACCTCTGTGGAGGTATCAGAGACTCTATCCAGAATGCTCCGCAGAAGAGGCATAAACCATTCGGTGTTGAATGCTAAACACCACCAGAAGGAGGCAGAGATTATTGCCAAGGCAGGACAGCCTGATGCTGTAACCATCGCTACAAATATGGCAGGAAGAGGAACGGATATTAAACTCGGTAAGGGGGTGGTGAAAGGAGAGGGGTGTTACCTGGTAAGACCGAGTGGAAAGCCCTGTAAATACTGGGAGGAGGAGCCTGGTAGATGTCTAAAAGAGGTTCCTTGCGGACTCTTAATAATAGGGACGGAGAGGCATGAGTCGAGAAGGATAGATAACCAGCTCAGGGGTAGGGCTGGTAGACAGGGAGACCCAGGCTCTTCAAAATTCTTCCTCTCCTTAGAGGATGACTTGATGAGGGTCTTTGGTTCAGATAAGGTGGCAGCTATTATGGATAGGTTCGGTCAGAAAGAGATGGAACCCCTGCAACACCCTCTGGTAACCAAGGCTATAGAGAATGCCCAGAAGAGAGTGGAGATGCGTAACTTTGAGATAAGGAAGAGATTATTGGAATATGATGATGTGATGAATAAGCAGAGGGAGGTCGTATATCATTTAAGAGATGAGATACTGAAGGGAGAGAATCTTAAGGATATCTATATGGATATAGCTGCAGAGTTCTTAGATGATTTAATCGCTAAATATGCAGTGAGTAAATACCCGGAAGAGTGGCAATGGGATGACCTTAAGGGAGAATTTGCAATGGTATTCCTGACAGATTTTGATATACCAGCAGAAGAGATTCCTAAGATGAAGCCAGAGATTCTTCATAAGAGACTGCTGGAGCTGGCAGAGATAAGATTACAACAGAGGAAGGAAGAGCTCGGAGAAGAGTTATTTAATGAACTCTTAAGATTTGTTCTTTTAAGAACTATTGATACAAAGTGGAGAGACCATCTATACAGTCTGGATGCCTTAAGGGAGGGGATTGGACTCAGAGCCTATGCTCAGAAGGACCCCCTTGTTGAATACAAACAGGAGTCCTTCAGAATGTTTAATGAGATGATGGGTGATTTCTATAAGGAGGCTATAACTCTTCTTTATAGGGCACAGGTAGGTCCTGCTCCAGAGAAGGTGGCACTCAGAGCACCTGTGAGGGCTTACAAACCTACTCTGACTGCTACGAAGACTCAGGCTTCTAAACCTGAGCCTGTTACAGCTGTAAGGAAGGTGCCAAAGGTAGGGAGGAATGACCCCTGCCCCTGTGGTTCTGGGAAGAAGTATAAATACTGTTGTGGACGCAGGAGATGAAAAGATTGTTGCCTATTCTACTATTCTCCTTCCTTGCCCTTGCTAAAGGGGATGATTATTATGACTATAGGGAGAGAGAGTCTATAAGGGTAGGAGAGTATTTTGCCTGCACCCCTCAATACCTCTTTGCCTTTAATGAGGATGGGGAGATAAATTGGAAGACCAGGGTAGATAGGATGCCCAGGGATATTATGGATTCCCCTGACTATCTCTGCCTTGCCTGGGATAGAGAGGT
>CAZWJY010000191.1:0-3421 GCA_964634335.1 uncultured bacterium | reverse complement strand
ACAGGGGATGTGGTAGTAGATTCTGGGGTATGTTTGAGGATAGAGCCAGGGACAGTGGTGAGGTTTATAAATAGGTTGGATGTTGAACCTGCTCTGATAGTTAATAAAGGTCGTTTAGAAGCGATTGGTTTACCAGAAGATAGTATTTTTCTTATAGAAGAGGGATATAAATGGACAGGTATTAAATTTCTTCACAGCAGAAGCAATTCACTCCAATATGTTCGTGTCCGCCATGCTGAAGGAGGCGTCTCTTGCGATTCTTCCTCATCATTAATTATAAAAAATAGTTTTATCGGACCTATACCAGAAGGAGGTGTAGGGGTTTCCTGCGGGTATAAAAGTGATGTCTTGCTGAGAGATTGTGTGATAGAACTTTATGGGAAATTTATTGCTCCTGGGAGCAATCAAACAGGAATTCGGGGATGTTATGCTGAGTCTATTTCGGTTATCAATTCTATTATAACTAACTGCCGAGGAGGTGATGCGGATTGGGGGTGGCCTCCTGATGAAATAATACCAGCAGGAAATGGTTTAGGTATCAGTTGTAAAGACTGCAAGAAAGTTTTGATATATTCTTGCACGATTAAAGATATTAAGGGAGGAGATGGAGTGGGGAGTAGACATTCGGATACCATCTACGCTTATCCTGGCAATGCTTATGGAATTTTTCTCTCAAATACTTCTGGAGAGATTAAAAATACCAAAATCCTTAATGTTTATGGTGGCGGGTATGATATAGGTAGCCTCGCCTATTCCTATGGTAGACAAGGATATGGGGTTGGCATGATGCTTTCTGGGAACTCTGAAGTCGTTATAGGTGGTTCATCAGAAGATCAAGTCGACATTTATCATAATGAATCTTACAATTTAATTAATAATACTCCCAATGACATTATTGCTACTTATAACTACTGGGGTTCTACAAATCCTGATACCATTGCCAAGTATATCTTTGATAAGGAGGATTCCTCTGATTTGGGTAGGGTTATCTACAAACCCTGGGCAGAACATCCCTTGGGAATTGGGGAAAAGATAAAGGATAAAGGTAAAAGAATAAAATTGAGTGTCTATCCTAATCCATTTAGAAGAAAAATAGAGATTAGGTGGGAAATGAGTAAGAAAAGTTCAGAACCTCTTAAAATCTATGATATCTCTGGAAGGCTTGTGAGAGCCTTTGCCAGAACCCAGAACCAAGAGCCTAAAGCCTACAAAATCTTCTGGTATGGAAGAGATGATAAAGGGGAAAGACTCCCTCAGGGGGTATACTTTATAAAGGCAGAAAATAGTATAGAAAAGGTTATCCTCTTGGGAGGAGATGATGATTGAGGTGAAGTCTTACTCTGGGCATAAGGGAGAGGAGAGACCAAGGTCTTTAATCATTGATGGGGAGGAATACTTAATTGAAGGGATATTGAGGAGAGAGATTGTTGAAGACTACTGGACAAAGGAGAGGAAGAGTATATTCTGGTGTTTCTTTGGAAATAGAATGTTTAAGGTCACCCTCTATCCATCAGGTAGATGGGAGGCAGAGGAGAAAAAGGGAGGGTTATGAAGAATAAAGAGCTTGCAGCTATGTTTGCCAAGATTGCAGATGCCCTGGAATATAAGGGTGAGATGCCTTTTAAGATTATAGCGTATAGGAAGGCTGCAAGGGTGCTTGAAGATTTAACCCAGGATATTGAACTCCTGGCTAAGGAGGATAGGCTTAGAGAAGTCCCAGGCATAGGCGAGGGGATAGCTAAAAAGATAAAGGAGTATTTAGAGACAGGTAAGATGAAGAAATACGAGGAGGCTCTATCCGGAATCCCTGATGGACTCCTCCAGCTATTGGATATCCAGAACCTGGGTCCAAAAACCTTAGCCCTTGCCCATAAGGAGCTGAAGGTGAATAATCTGAATGACTTAAAGAGGGTGATAGAGGACGGCTCCTTAGCTAAACTCTTCAGGATGGGAAAGAAGAAGGTGGAGAATATTAAGAAGGGGATAGAACTCTTTGAGCAGACAAGGGAGAGGATTCCATTGAATGAAGCCCTGGCTATATCTGATGAGCTTGTTGAGTATCTGAAAAAGAACCCCCATATCAAGCAGATCCAACCCTCAGGCTCCCTCCGAAGGATGAAGGAGACCATTGGAGATATAGATATCCTGGTTACAGGTAAGAAGGGTGGAGAGGTTGTGGAGTATTTTACAAAGTTTCCAAGGACATCAAGGGTTTTGGTAGCAGGTGATACAAAGGGTTCAATAATTGTGGGAAGGGGGGCAGAGGCACGCCAGGTTGATATAAGGATAGTTCCTGAAAAATCATTTGGTGCTGCCCTCCAGTATTTTACAGGTTCAAAGGCTCATAATATCAAATTAAGAACAATGGCAAGAGAGAGGGGATTGAAAATCTCTGAGTATGGTGTATTTAAGGGAAATAGACAGATTGCTGGTAGGACAGAAGAGGAGGTCTATGCTACCTTAGGGCTTCCCTTAATCCCTCCTGAATTGAGGGAGGACAGAGGAGAGGTTGAGGCCGCTCTTAAAGGTAAACTACCAAAATTGATTGAGCTATCTGATATAAGAGGGGATTTGCATATCCATTCAACCCATAGTGATGGAAATTCTACAATTGAAGAACTGGTAAAGTATGCAAAATCTCTTGGCTATGAGTATATCGCTATATGCGACCACTCCAAGTCTGCAAAGTATGCAGGAGGTCTTACAGAGGATGAGCTCAAGAAGGAGATGGAGGAGATAGATAAATTGAATGAGAAACTTAAAGGGATAAGGGTTCTTAAAGGGATAGAGGTAGATATCTTAAAAGATGGAAGACTTGACTACTCAGATAAAATCTTAGAGAAACTGGATATCGTAGTAGCAGCCATTCATCAGAGCTTTAAATACAAGGTTACTGAGAGGATATGCAGGGCTATTGAGAATCCAAATGTTGATATTATCGCCCATCCAACTGGAAGGCTCATATCCAAGAGGGAGGGATATGAGGTGGATATTGAGATGGTGATGGAATGGGCAAAGAGGTATAATAAGATATTAGAATTGAATGCCTATTATGATAGACTTGACTTAAATGAGATATACTTAAGGAAGGCAAAGGAGATGGGGATAAGAATATCCATAGGGAGTGATGCCCATGGGGCATTAGATTTGAACTGGATGAGGTTTGGGGTGGGGATTGCCAGAAGGGGGTGGTTAGAGAAGTCTGATGTAATAAATACCCTTCCCTTTCAAAGGCTTAAGAAGATTTTAAAATAAAAGGTTTAAGTATAGGCATTGACAATATCCTCTTTTCTGGTATTCTTTAAACAGGGGCGGTTAGCTCAGTTGGTAAGAGCGCTGGTCTCACATACCAGAGGTCAGAGGTTCAACTCCTCTACCGCCCATTTTAATTGAAAGAATAGGAATTTATCTCTTCTTTCTC
>CAZWJY010000190.1:0-3422 GCA_964634335.1 uncultured bacterium | reverse complement strand
TATGACCAATCTCTCAAGAGTCTCCGGAGGAAAGTCTATAAGGATATGCTCTATACCTCCATGTTTACCTGTCACAACACCCTTCTCTCCTTTTGCATCTCCTGATACAATCAGGGCTTCATTTCCTATACAGGCAAGGGCATTGAAAGTGCGATTATATCCCTGGGTATAGGAGTCGGCTCTCTCTATATTCTTCACACTCACTCCTGGTTCCACATGGTCCTGTCCCTTTACAGGATGGGAGACCTGCCCCATCACAGAGACCTTTATAAGCTTATCCGTATTGATTCTCATATCTAACCCCCAATCATCTCCTTGTCAATCCTCCCTTAAGGGAGGATGGTGAGAAGTGAATGACTCTTCTTACTCCTCTGGTAGGAGTTTTATCTCCTGAGCCTGGTCTATATAAATGGGCAGGGTCATAGGCTCCGGAACTGATGGTCTTGAGATCTCCTGTTCCCCTTCAAGACTGAATGTGATTGTGCGATAGATGAGTATACTCTTTTCTACCCCAAAGCATACCTCTCCTTTGCTCTTCCCCTTTATCTTCGTATGGATTTTATTCCCCATCTGCTCCTGGGTCTGTTCCTGCATAAGTTCCTGCTCTGCTTTTATCTTTGCACATTTGATTCCCTCCCTCTCTTCAAAACCTGTAAGGGTATATCTCCCCTTAAGGGTTCCTTCCTCATCCTCTACCTTCTTCTCCCATATATCCTTTGGCTTCACAGGGTGGTCTGGTAGGAAATCAAAGAATGATTTTATATAACCCTCAAGGGTCTTCTCCCCTGGCTGACCCATCATAGAGAGCTGTTCAGCTCCTTCCATCTTGAGGACTTTTCCTGATTCTGTTATCCTCAGTTTCACCTCTTTACCCTGAATTTCTCCAATCCCTGATATGGGAATTTCAGGCTTTGTCTCTATCTCAATCTTATCTATCTTAAGGGAGAGGACAATTATGCTATCCTCTATTATAGAGTCTACCCTCTGACTGGTAAGGAGGGTAGTTTTTGTTCTCATCGTTCTTGCCTGGTTACCTACTCTTGTAGTCATCCTCATTAAGGAGATTGACTGATACTTGAAGACCTGACCGGGTTGAAATTTATAGGAGAGGTTTATCTCTCCTGAGATTAAATGCCCTGCAAAAAGGAGCAGAAGAAGTCCTTTCACTTTACCTCCTTTAGGATTATCTCCCTCTTCTTTGGGTCTAAGAATTCATCACATAGGGTTTTAAAGGCTCTATAACCCCCTGGTTCTATCTCCCATTCCTTAATAGTAAATTCTGAAGTATAGAGAATTCTATCCCCTTCCTTTATATAGGTTATAGAAGCCTTCGCATACTTATTCTCCTCTCTCCAGTTATCAGGAAGATAGTATATCTTGTAACCCTTTGGGAGTTCTACCTTTACGCTATACCTTAAGGTTCTAAGCGGGTGGATTATAAAGGGATACCTCCTCTCTTCCTTTGATATTACCCAGAATACCCACTCAAAGTCAAAGAGGTTTGGGGGGATTTTAAATCTCATCCTATCCTTCTGAATAGTAGCATAACCCTTGGAAAAGAAAGATGCCTTTACCCAGGATGGTTTTGTTAAATCCTTAAGGTCTGATAGGGAAGAGGAGAGGAGCTCTGTGCCTGTGGAGATTTCATTTATCTTCCTCTCAAAGAACTGTCTCTCTTCCTTTGGTGTCTTCTCCTTCAGGTCTCTTCTTATAGAGTAGTCATAGTAGCCTGTAAGTTTGGTAAAGGTTTTCCCTTTTATATCCCCATTTTCCTTCAATTCTATCTCTGTGGTAGTGGCTGAGATACTCTTAGAGGGTTCATAAAGCGGAGCCTTAGTAAAGAATGAACTATCAGGTTCTATTATGAATAAATCCTTTGCCTGATAAGAAGAGGAGAGATAACCGTAAGAGTAATTCTCTGAGATGGGGTCTAAAAGGGTAAAACCCTTATCCTCTGGTATAGCTACTAAGAGCCCATCAAAATAGGAAGGGGAAGGGATATCCTTTACCACCTCCCTTCCTACCCATTTTCTTACCATAGCTGGATATGCCTCTATCCCTGCCTCTTTTAGCATTTCTATGAGCAGTGCAGACTTATCCAGACATTCCCCATACTTCTGTTTAAAAATTTCTGAAGGCTTATGGGGTTTGTATCCTATATCTCCCAAGTCCAGCCCTATGTTTCTATATCTATTCACTACATATAGAAATATATCCCTTATCTTATCTTCCCTACCTTTATTTAGTGATAGCCTTTTGACTATCTCTTTTATCTCCCTTGAGCTATCAAGGGGCTTATAGAATTTTTTAGCTATCCACCTCCCCACATCCTCCCAGGATTTGAAAGTGGAATAGACAAGTCTTGGTGATACTTCAGAGAAGGGAGGCATATCAGATTCCCTTACTATCATCGGGATATCTGTGATTGTCCATTTGTAGATAATAGAATCTCTGGTTTGAATAATTCGAGGTTTTGCATCACTTCGCAGGAGTTTATATTTCAATTCTATCCCCTTTGGTATAATGATGATGACCTCTTTTCTTAAGATGGGCTCTCCTGTTCCAAATTCAATCTCTCCAAAGAACTCCTGACCCTTCCTCTTCTTTATAGGCACCATCCTATACCTATACTCTATCACTGCCCCTCTATCCACTGCTGGAAAGGAGACCACTCTGAGCATAGCCCTTGTATAGGCAGATGCCCTCCATACCTGAGGTGCTGATACATCTGATATAGCCTTCTCCTCAGGTTCTCTTATCTCCCCTGTTGGGAGGTGAGTTCTGGCAATAAGGGTTTCTATCTTATAGGACTCCTTGTCGTATTTCTGTTTTATATCTCCATACTCCTCCCTCCCCCTATCCTTTAAAATCTTTATGATTAAATACCTCTCCTTTGTGGTATTCTTATCTCTATCAACCCTAAGGGTTGTGCGGTCCAAGAGGATTAGGGCACCTGCATCTGGATAATCCTTTTCTGATGGTGCATCTCTTATTATGGAATCTATCTCACTTCCAAATAGAGGGAGGATGAGAATGAAGAGTCCTATTATCCTTTGCATCTTACCTCCTCTTAAGCACGACCTCTTCCTTAGAGAGCCTCTCTGTCTCCTCCATAGCCAAGCGGAGTTTCTTATATTCATCCACTGGGATTAAGGGATTTTTAATAGCAAACCGCTCCTCTGTTATGATTTTACCCCTGTCTGCTCTTATCTCCCTTGAAGCGGAGAAGAAATCATCCCCCTTTCTAAAACTCTCTGGTAGAATCTCTACCCTATACCCTTTTGGGAAGTAGAGAGTATCGGTAGATAAGGAGAGGAAGGTCATAAAGAAGTTTAAGGGATATCTACGTTTGGGAAGAGCCCAGGGTGAGCCTAACATTCCACCTCCACTGAAGGAGGTAGAGACAGAAGAGGCGGTAGCTC
>CAZWJY010000189.1:0-3452 GCA_964634335.1 uncultured bacterium | reverse complement strand
AGGCGAAGCTGATAAAGGATAGAAATCCTGATACCGAGGTATATATCTGTTATATAGATATGCGAAGCTATGGAAGTCTTGAGTCTCTCTATAATACCCTTAAGGATGTCTACGGGGTCAATTTTATTGAGGGGAGACCTTCAAACATAGAAGAGATAGATGGGAAGCTATATATCACTGTAGAGGATAAAGTCCTTGGAGACCTCTTAAGGATACCTGCAGACTGGGTTATTTTAAGTCATGGGTATGTTGGAGATGAAGAGACCCTCTCTATGCTTCATATCCCTTTAGACTCTCAGGATAAAGGGAGATTTCCCACCACCTATCTCCACTCCTCCCTTTCTATAGACTCCAACCCAAAGGGGGTATTTGTCTGTGGATGTGCAGCCTATCCAAAGAATGTGGCAGAGACCTTGATGGAGGCAAGAGGTATCGCCCTCTCTGTTATGAATACATTGAGAGACATCTCTATAAAGACCCCTATCCCTGAGATAGATTCAGATGTATGTGCCCAGTTGAAATGCAAACTCTGCCTCTATACCTGTCCGTATAATGCTATAGTTGAAGAGGAGGAGAAGATTAAGGTTATATCCTCCCTATGTATGGGTTGTGGGATATGCACAGCTACCTGTCCTACTGGTGCCAATAGATTGGAAGGCTTCACAGACTCAGACCTCTTTAAGGAGATAGAGGAGAAGGTAGGGGAGAATGATACAGTCGCCTTTTTATGCAAGTGGAGTGCCTATCCTGCCTATGAGGAATGGGGAGGGGATGGTGTTAAAGTAATAAAGGTCCCCTGCACAGGAAGGGTGAATGCAGGACTTATTCTGAAAGCCTTCCAGAAGAACGCCAAGAATATTCTGGTATCAGGGTGCTACCCAGATGGATGCCACTATAATAAGGGGAACTTCATAATGAGAAGGAGACTCCTCCTTACCAAGACCCTGATTGAGCAGTTTGGCATATCTAAGGATAGATTGAGAATAGAATGGGTGGGAAAGAAGGAGTCTAAGAGGCTTGAGTCTATCATAAAAGAGATGATAGGAGGTGGAGATGGCTAAGCCAAAAGTAGCCTTTTACTGGTGCGCATCCTGTGGAGGATGTGAGGAGGCAGTCGTAGACCTCGCTGGAGATATACTCAAGGTTGTGGATGCGGTGGATATTGTGCTCTGGCCCGTAGCCTTGGACTTTAAATATAAGGATATAGAGAGGATGAAGGATGGAGAGATTGCGGTAAGTTTCATAAACGGGGCTATACGAACAGAGGAACAGGAGAAGATAAGTAGACTTTTGAGGAAGAAATCTAAACTCATTGTAGCCTTCGGGAGTTGTGCCCATCTCGGTGGAATCCCTGGTCTTGCAAACTTCTGGAATAGAGAGAATATCTTTGAAAGGGTCTATAAGAGAGTCCCCACGGTCCATAACCCTGAAGAGGTCCTCCCAAAGACCAGAATCAGGATGAATGGTTATGAACTTAACCTGCCCGAGTTTTATGATACTGTAAAGACCTTAGACCAAGTGATTGATGTGGACTACTATCTTCCAGGTTGTGCCCCACCACCAGATCTGATAATGCAGGCAGTAACTGCTATCCTTGAGGGTAAACTCCCTCCCAAGGGTTCTGTCCTTGCACCAGATAAGTCCCTGTGCGATACCTGTCCAAGAGGAGAGACTAAGCCTAAAAAGCTCTCCATCACAAAGTTCCAGAGAATCCATAAGGTTCTGCCAGACCCTGAGAAGTGCTTCTTGGAGCAAGGGATTCTATGTCTTGGACCTGCAACAAGGTCTGGATGTGGAGAGAGGTGTATAAATGCCAATATGCCCTGCAGAGGTTGCTTTGGTCCTACCAAGGAGGCTGTTGACCAAGGAGGAAAGGCTCTTTCAGCTATCACATCCCTCCTGGAGGCAAGGACTGAAGAGGAGGAGAAGCGCATCTTGGATAGTATCATAGACCCTGCAGGTCTATTCTATATGTATAGTCTACCATCTTCACTGTTAAAGAGAAGGAGGTTATAGATGGGGGAGAGAATAACCATAGAACCTATAACAAGGCTTGAGGGGCATGGAAAGATAGAGATATTTTTAGATGATAAGGGAGATGTGGAGAAGGCATTCTTTCAGATTCCAGAGCTTAGAGGCTTTGAGAAATTTGCAGAGGGTAGATTGGCTGAAGAGATGCCAAGGATTACCCCTAAGATATGCGGTGTATGTCCTACTGCCCATCATATGGCATCCACAAAGACCCTTGATGACCTATACGGGGTTGAACCCCCTTCTGCTGCAAAGAAGATACGAGAACTCATCTACTCTGCCTTTATGTTTGAAGACCATACCCTCCACTTCTTCTTCTTAGGAGGACCGGATTTTATAGTCGGACCAGAGGCACCCCCGGGAAAGAGAAATATCCTTGGGGTTATTGAGAAGGTGGGTTTGGAGGTGGGTAAGAAGGTGATTGGGATAAGGAAGAAGACAAGAGATATCATAACCCTCTTGGGTGGGAAGGTTATACACCCTGTATGTGGTCTGCCTGGAGGGGTCTCAAGAGGAGTGAAGGAGGAAGAGAGAGAGGAGATACTCAAGGCAGCAGAGGAGGCAGTAGAGTTTGCCAAGTTTGCTCTCAAAGCCTTTGAGGATATCGTTTTGAAGAATAAGGAATACTTAGACCTTATCACAGGGGATATATACAAGCACAACACCTATTATATGGGTCTGGTGGATAAAAACAACAAGGTAAACTTCTATGATGGCGATATAAGGGTGGTGGACCCTGAAGGGAAGGAGTTTGCCAGATTTAGACCCTGTGAATACCTTGACCACATTGAGGAGCATGTAGAGCCCTGGAGCTATATAAAGTTCCCCTATCTCAAGAGAGTGGGATGGAAGGGTTTTATTGATGGTAAGGAGAGTGGAGTCTATAGGGTTGCCCCCCTTGCCAGGCTGAATGTAGCAGATGGGATGGCTACACCCTTAGCCCAGGCTGAGTATGAGAGGTTATACGATACCCTTGGTAAGCCTGCCCATAACACCCTTGCCTATCATTGGGCAAGATTGGTAGAGACCCTTTATGCAGCAGAGAGGATGAAGGAGCTGGCAGAAGACCCAGAGCTCACAGACCCTCATATAAGAAACCTTCCCACAAAGGTGCCTAAGGAGGGTATAGGTGTAGTTGAAGCCCCCAGGGGCACCCTCTATCACCATTATAAGACAGATGAGCAGGGGAGGATAACCGAGGTAAACCTCATCGTGGCTACCCTGAACAATTCCGCAGCCATATGTATGTCCATTGAGAGGGCAGCAAAGGGGTTGATAAAAAAGGGTGAGGTCTCTGATGGGCTGTTGAATATGGTGGAGATGGCATTTAGGGCTTATGACCCCTGCTTTGCCTGTGCTACCCATACCCTTCCAGGTCAGATGCCCATAGAAGTTAACATCTACTCATCCGATGGGAGGTT
>CAZWJY010000188.1:2947-3463 GCA_964634335.1 uncultured bacterium | reverse complement strand
GATATAGTCTATCATACAGTAGAGAATGGTAGGTTTATAGGACGGTATGTGCGTTATAATATCGGCACATATGAGACTATCGAAAGGTTGATAGGAGAAGGGAATGAGAATGTGGCCTATCCCTCTATAGCCATAGATGAAGTGTGGTATACCTGTGTCCCCATAGTCTATCTTACGGGTGATTACCTGAGTGGTTTATTACCGCCCACAGGTCCATTACGATTGGCTATCTACTACCCTGAATGGGATGAATGGGACTATGAGGATATCGACCCCCGATTGATGGATGGAGGAGTATGTACTGTGGCAGGTCCTCCTTCTATCACCTATGGCTTCTATTGGCAGGGAGCGTGGGGAAGTGAGAGGAAGCTTGTCTTTTTTATCACCTTTGCAGCCTATGAGAGCTCCACCAATCTAACAAGAGCCAATGTGCAATTATGGATTCTTGTCGTTCGCACCCCTCCTGGTGAGCGTCCCTATATTCAACTCTTGGCACCTTTTGTTCTTCTTTTAAGC
>CAZWJY010000188.1:2445-2937 GCA_964634335.1 uncultured bacterium | reverse complement strand
CTTTTAAGCTCCTCTTACCCTGACGCTGTAAATGTCCATCGACCTTCTACAGCTGTATACGATTATGGAGTTCACAGTGACATGGGTGACCCTGAAGAGGAGGATTATGTGTATCTCCACTCCGTATGGAGCTACGAAGATGGGAACCGGAATATAGGTTATGGGGTGACCTACTGGGATAGACCCCGTCCCTGGAATATAGATGAGAGGGAATACTTTGGATGGCGGGAGCTTGAGCAGAAGTGGCAAGGGAACCATTATAACCCCCAGGTGGCTATCTATGGGGAGAGGCTATGGCTTAACTGGTCCTATGAGGATAGCCCAGGCGATGAGAAAGAAATCTATAGAAGGATTAGACATTCCTGGGCTTTTGGAGACAGGCGATACTTCCATGAGTCAGGCTGGGAACCTCCTCTCTGTCATGATAAAAATAAGTATGTTCCCCCTCACAACATGAGCACCTGGGGTTGGCATAACTCTGAAAACCTTCAC
>CAZWJY010000188.1:0-2435 GCA_964634335.1 uncultured bacterium | reverse complement strand
CAGACGCCCACTGCACCCTATGGATGGAAGAAGACCCCTCTCCAGATTACGAATACGAAATCTGGTTTGATGCGTGGGACCCTGAGTGGCCTGAGGAAGAAAGGCTTATAGATGCCGCATCTAACATTAAAACTATGAACAACCTCTATCCTCATATAGATACACGGATCACCTATGAAGGCGACGATATTTTCGTATCCCATTCTTTCGTGTGGACACGAAAGCTCGATGAAGATAATAACCCAATCGAAGATATATGGGGTGGATACCTTATCCGTCCCTCAGAACTGCAGACCCTTCAAAGTCTGAGAAACTCTGAAAGACATATAGAAATAGGTCCCTATGTTCCCATCTACTACAATATAAAATGTGGTGAACCTAAACCTTCCCAATACTGTGAACGGAGGGATGGCTATGGCACCTTTAATGGACATAAGGTGGATATCGGAAGCAAAGAGCTTATCTACAGGCTTCCCCTTCTTAAACCCCCTTACTATTACCTTGTCCGGGCGATAGCCTCAGCTCCTCAGTTTATACCTGATTCTGGTTCAATAACCCAGAGCTTCAACTTTGATGGGGAAGAGGTTTATATGTCCATCCCTTCTCTCAAACCTGAGACTCTTGACTTTATTCTTCCTCCACATCTCTATGAGAAGGACCACCGCATAAAGCTTCGCATTAAGGGTTCAAAAGGAGCCTATCTGGAAAGACTCCTTGTCTATCAGTTTGAAATAATGGGGAGCAAGGTGCAATCCCATCCTTTCGGAATAACCTCTGGTTCCTCTCTCTCTCCTCTTGAGTTAACTATCCTTCCAAGCCTCTTCCAATCATTAACAATTATTCAATACCAAGTTCCGTGTAAAGGAGAGGTAAGTGTTGAAGTCTACGATGCTACAGGTAGATTGGTGAGGGCTCTCCTTGAAGCCCAGAGCCGGGAGCCCGGAACCTATACCCTGTCTTGGGACGGGAGAGATGAGAATGGGAAGAGACTGCCTGGTGGTGTCTACTTTGTCAAGCTTAAAGCATCAAACCATACGCTGACGAGGAAAATAGTGATTATGAGATAGAAGGGTATAAATGGGGAGGGGATTTTAGTCCCCTCCCCGGGAGGAGATCTATAATGGTGTGGTTATTAACTTTTTTAATGGTAATTAATGGCTATAAGTTCAATCGTATAGCACTTCTTCCCAATGGCTCTTATCTTGAACCTGTCCTTATATGGGATACAGACCATAATGGACTGGATGAGCTTATTTTCTCTCCAGGCTGGTTGCATACAGGTTTAGATATGGTTATATGGGAATATAAAGAAGAATATCGCTTCGAACTGGTATATACTCATGCCTTTAACTCCAGCGAATCTGGTACCACTTTTATCTGGTCAGACATTGGAGATGGTGATAAGGATGGGCTTGCTGAGATTATCTGTGGTATAGCCTTTAGAGAAGGAGAAGAGGTAAAAAGTGGAGGGGCAATTATGGAGAGTGAGGACTTCCATTCCTATCCCACTTCGGTGGTCTGGTTCGATACCTTAGCACACGGAGGATGTTTTACAGACCTTGATAGTGATGGAAAGATGGAGATATTTGGAGGCTTCTGTCATCCATCTTGCCAATATACGAGTGTGCATAAAGATACCCCGGGAGGAGCTCTGATATGGGAGAATGAAGGGGATAATAGATATGTTCCAATTTTTTTGGATTACCCCTTTACCTGGGGAGGATACAGAACCTTTGGAGATTTTGATGGGGATGGCAAGAAAGAATGGTTCCAGGCCACGGGTGAATACAGAGATTCAGTAGTTTCGGCAGTTATCTGGGAGTGTGCGGGTGATAATAAGTACAAGGTAGTCTGGAAAGAGTGTAGAAGATGGATAAATGTCTATGATGTCTGGAAAGGTAATGATACAGATAAGGACGGAAAGCCTGAAATATTCATATTAGCTGAATCGCCGGGTCTCTGTATGTATGAGGGCATAGGAGATGATGCTTACGAACTTATACCCATTGATACTACTGTACCGACAGGGAAGCTCGTAGAGGGACGGAGCACCTGTGGCGATGTGGATGGGGATGGCGTAGAAGAAGTGATTCTCTCCTTAGGGACTAAAATTATAGTCTATAAGGCAATGGGCAATAATCAGTATGAAAGGGTATGGGAATGGAAAAACGATATGGGTAAATATCCTGGTATGGCAACAGGTGTGGCAGTTTGTCATGATTTTAATAAGAACGGTTATGAGGAGATAATAATATCCAGCGAAGGTAAAACCTCTATCTTTGAAATTGATCCCACTTCTGGTATAGTCTCCAATCTCCCAATCTTAAAATCTTTTAACCTCTCCATCTCCCCAAACCCTGCCAAGAAGTCCACAGTTATTAGTTTACAGTTGCCAGTGAAAGAGATTATTAATCTTAAAGTCTATGATGCTACAG
>CAZWJY010000187.1:1011-3497 GCA_964634335.1 uncultured bacterium | reverse complement strand
GTGGTTAAAGATTTAGAGTATGCTCTTAGCAAGAACATTTTTCACTTTGGTTAAATTACCTTTAATGCCCACAGGATAGCTCCTACTGCCAAAACAATCTCAAAGCCTAAACAACCCATCACCACTTCCTTCTCATATACCCTCTTCCTAAATTTCTTCAATATCATTATTATCAAATGGGTAAAGTCATAGGGAGATCTATAAGGAGGGTCTAAACTCCCATCAGGGTTCACTTTTGCAAAGGCTTCTACCTTAAACCTCTTTCTCAGAGGAAGGAAGAAGTCTATGAAGTAAGGAATGAAGAGGAGAAGGGCAATCTTCTCCATATTTCCCATAATAGCTATACAGGCAATAAAGGCTCCAATAAAATAGGTGAGAACATTACCAGGGAATACCCTTGCAGGATACCAGTTATATCTCAAAAAGGCTAAAAGGGAGGAGACAACAGAGAAGGTAATAATAGCAAGCCATACATAATGATTAAGAATCGCCACTATCCCAAGGGTAGTAAGAATAATAACACCCATCCCTGCCTCAAGACCATTATAACCTGCAAGCAGATTAAAACCATTGGCAGCTCCAGATATACCTATAGGGATGAGAATCAGGGGGTATAATATACCAAAATCTACCTTACCCAATAGAGGGAGAACAATGGTGGAGCGAGTAAAATTAACCACCATCACAGGAACTGCTGCAGGAAAAATAAGGAGAGGCTTCTCCCATTGTTTCAAGCCTTTCTTCCATCCAAGAATATCATCCAGGCTACCGATAAAGGCAGAAACCAAGATAACAGAGGTGATAACAAAAATAGGAAGGAGCATATCCTCCTTCCTAAAAACAAAGGTAGTAATACCTGCATAATAGAAAATACCACACAAAGAACCAGCCATCACCATCAACCCACCCATCTCAGAAATCCTCACCTTTCCAGGCTTATTCATATCCCTACCTATAAGCTTTACCCTTCTGGCATACCTTCTCCAGACAGGAACAGAATAGAAAGTGACTATAAAAGATATGACAAGGGAGATGAGGGTGAGAAACCAGTTCATCTTATCCTTAGAGGTTTTCCCTTTTTATAAGACTCCTTAGCCAGAAGAGCAATTTTCAATGTCTTGAAGACATTTTCCTTTGACACCTTAGGAGAATTATTATCCCTTATACATCCAAGAAAGTCCTTAATTTCCAATTTAAGGGGCTCTTCAAATTTAACCCTTACCCCCCGAATACCAGGCTCTCCGAATTTTATTATAAAATCTCCAAAGGAATCAAAGGTCTTCTCATAGACAGTCTCATAGAATCTAATCCTCTGGGTGATATAATCAAGCTCAAGATAGCCCTTCAATCCTGTTATACTCAATCTTCTAATCTTTACAGGTGTAACCCAATTTACCTTTATCATTACATCAGTCCCTCCATAGTCCAAAAATAGGGATGCAAAATCTATCTTCTCCTTATGAAGGGCACTCCCTGCCTTTGTATAGATTGAAACAGGATATCTGCCGAGCAAGAAATTACAGACCCCTATATCATGGATAGCAAGGTCAGTAATAACATCCTCCTCCCTTTTATTAGAGGAGAAGAGTCCAACCCTTACTGCAAGTATAGAGACAACCCTGCCCAGCATCCCTTTCTCTATCATCCCCTTTACCTTTTCCACAGCAGGGTTATATCTCTCAATATGACCTATAAGGAGGACAACCCCTCTCCTTTCAGCCTCCCCTATAATCTCTCTCGCCTGCCTTAAGTCCAGGGTGATGGGTTTCTCAATAAGGATATGCTTCCCTTTTTTAAGACAATCCATAGCCACCTCGTAATGGAGAGGGGTAGGGACAGCAATGGACAAAGCGTCTATGGCTTCCTTTTCCAGCATCTCTCTATAATCCTTATAAAACTTAGCACCGTATAATTTAGCTATCTCTTTACCCCTTTTCTCTGAGGTATCTGCCACACAGGTAAGTCTTGATTCATCAAGTTCCTGATAGACTCTGGCGTGGTGTCTTCCCATATTCCCCACACCTATTACACCCACATTCAGCTCTCTCATTATATCACTATAATAGAATTTTTATCCTTGTCAACATCTCTACAATCCTCTTCGCTGCTTTCCCATCCCAGTATTCAGGGATTCTTCCCTTTTTACAGTCTCCTTTAAGGATATTATCTATCTCTTTTATTATTCTATCTCTATCATCTCCTACCACTATATTTGTTCCCTCATAAACAGTAACAGGGCGTTCAGTATTCCTTCTCAGGGTAAGGCATGGAATTCCCAAGACTGTAGTCTCCTCCTGGACACCTCCTGAGTCTGTAAGGACAAACTTAGCACTCATCTCCAACTTAAGAAAATCTATATATCCAAGGGGTTTAAGCAGAATCATTCCACTCCTTTCAAGCCTCTTAAACATTTCAAATCTCTTAAGCATCTTCTCAGTCCTTGGGTGGACAGGAAAGACAATTCTTATCATTTTCTGGACTTCCAA